>NZ_JBSHHD010000033.1:0-18152 GCF_053618155.1 Agromyces sp. NPDC055658
GGGGCGCTCTGCGCCCCCGCCCCGGGTGATCAACTCGTCGGGTCGACCTCGGGCTGCTCGCCCGAGATGCCGGCCGGCGCGAGGTTCTCGTCGAACAGTGCCTGCCAGACGTCGTTGCCGTCGGTGAACAGCGCGTTGATGTGCTCCTGCAGTGCCGCGTCGCCCTTCTGGAGGCCGACGCCGTAGCGCTCCTCGCTGAACGGCTCGCCCGCGATCTTCAGCGCGTCGGGGTCCTGCGCGACGTAGCCGGCGAGGATCGCCTCGTCGGTCGTGATCGCGTCGACCGCGCCGGCCTTCAGCTGCTCGACGCACTGCGAGTACGTGTCGTACTCGACCGTGTCGCCGGGGTTGTACTCGTCGCGGATGCGCTGCAGCGGCGTCGAACCCGTCACCGAGCAGACGATCTTGCCCTCGAGGTCGTCGGGGCCGTTGATGTCCTCGTTGTCGGCGGCGACGAGCAGGCCCTGGCCGGTGATGAAGTACGGGCCGGCGAAGTCGATCTGCTCCTTGCGCTTGTCGGTGATCGAGTACGTGCCGACGTAGTAGTCGATGTCGCCGTTCACGAGCGCCTGCTCGCGGTTCGCCGACGGGATGGTCTGGTACTCGATCTGGTCTTCGTCGAAGCCGAGCGAGGCCGCGATCCACTGGGCGATGCCGATGTCGAATCCGCTGCGCTCACCGGACGCGGCGTCTTCGTAGCCGAGGCCCGGCTGGTCGTTCTTCACGCCGATGACGACCTTGCCGCGGTCGGTCATGGCGTCGAACGTGGGGCTGCCCTCGAGCTGCACATCGGTGGCCACCTCCCACAGTGCGGTGTCGCCGCCGGCATCGTCCGTCGCACCGTCGGTGCCGGAGTCGCCCGGGCTGCCACTGTTGCACGCACTGAGTGCGAGCGCCGCGACGGCGATGCCCGCCAGCGCACCGGCGATTCGTGTTGTCCTGCGCATCTTTGTCCTCCTGGTGTCGAATCCGGTACGGTCGCCGCGCCGAGCGCGGACGTCTAGTGGGTGATGAGCTTGGAGAGGAAGTCCTTCGCACGGGCGCTCTGCGCATTCGTGAAGAACTCCTCGGGCGTCGACTCCTCGACGATCTGCCCGTCGGCCATGAACACGACGCGGTCGGCCGCCTTGCGCGCGAACCCCATCTCGTGCGTGACAACGACCATGGTCATGCCGTCTTGCGCGAGGCCGACCATGACGTCGAGCACCTCGTTGATCATCTCGGGGTCGAGGGCGCTCGTCGGCTCGTCGAAGAGCATGACCTTCGGATTCATCGCCAGGGCGCGGGCGATCGCCACGCGCTGCTGCTGCCCGCCCGAGAGCTGCGCCGGCAGCTTGTCGGCCTGCTCGCCGACACCGACGCGATCGAGCAGCACCTTCGCCGCCCGCTCGGCATCGGCCTTCGACTGGTGCTTCACCTTGATCGGCCCGAGGGTGACGTTGTCGAGCACGGTCAGGTGTGCGAAGAGGTTGAACGACTGGAACACCATGCCGACGTCGGCGCGCAGCGCCGCGAGCTCCTTGCCCTCCTGCGGCAGTTCGTCGCCGTCGATGCGGATCGACCCGGTCGTGAACGTCTCGAGGCGGTTGATCGTGCGGCAGAGCGTCGACTTGCCCGACCCCGACGGGCCGATCACGACGACGACTTCGCCCCTGTGCACCGTGAGCGACACGTCCTTCAGGGCGTGGAACTGGCCGTAGTGCTTCTCGACGTGGTCGACGACCACGAGCGGCTCACCGCGCCGCGCCGAGATGTTCGACGTCGGCGGGGACTGATCACTCGGTTGCATACCCCCAAAACTAGGGAGACTTCGGCCCTCGCCACTAGAGCATTCGCGGCGCGTTTACCGATTCGTGACCAGACGGGGCCGGCTCGATGATCAGCTGCGCTGCGCGAAAGCGCTCTCGTAGAGGCACACCGAGGCCGCCGTGGCGAGGTTCATCGACTCCGCGTGCCCGTAGATCGGCACGGTGACGATCCGGTCGGCGAGCGCGAGCTGCTCGTCGGGCAGACCCCGCGCCTCGTTGCCGAAGAGCCAGGCGGTCGGCTTCGCGAGGACGCCGTCGTTGCGTGCTGCGAGCAGGTCTTCGCCCTTGACGTCGGCGGCGAGGACTGTGAGCCCGGCCGCGCGCGCGCGTTCGAGCACGTCGTCGAGGTCGGCGCCGATCGCGACCGGGAGGTGGAAGATCGATCCGGTCGACGAGCGCACGACCTTCGGGTTGTAGAGGTCGACGGCACGGCCCGTCATGATCACCGCATCGGCGCCGGCGGCGTCGGCCGCGCGCACGATCGTGCCGGCGTTGCCGGGGTCGCGCACCTCTTCGAGGATCGCGATGAGCTTCGGGGACGCCGCGAACACGTCTTTCACCGCGGTCGGGAACTGCCGGCACACGGCGGCGAATCCCTGCGGGGTGACCGTGTCGGCCATCGACGCGAGCACCTCTTCGGTGACGTACTGGGCGGTGAGCCCGGCGCGGACGGCCGCCTCGGCGATCTCGGGGTACCGATCGAGCGCGGTCGGCGTGGCGAAGAGCTCGACGAGGAGCTCGGGACGGAACTCGAGCGCCTCGGCGACGGCCTGCGGTCCCTCGAGCAGGAACAACCCGCTCTCGGCTCTCGCCGCCTTCTTGGCGAGCTTCGCGACAGCGCGGACGCGTGGCGAGCGGGGGTTCTCGAGCATGGTCCCAGTCTATTCAAGGGGATGCCCCGGCTGCGGCATCCCTCGGACGACGAACGGCCCGGCACCTGGGGTGCCGGGCCGTTCGAGACGGAAGGTCGCGCTTACGCGGCGGTCTTCGGGGCCGAGGTGTCGGCAGGCAGCGCCTTCTTCGCGGTCTCGACGAGCGCCGCGAACGTGGCGGGCTCGTTCACCGCGAGCTCGGCGAGGATGCGACGGTCGACCTCGACGCCGGCCAGGCCGAGGCCCTGGATGAGGCGGTTGTAGGTGAGGCCGTTCTGACGCGAGGCCGCGTTGATCCGCTGGATCCACAGGCGACGGAAGTCGCCCTTCTTCTTGCGACGGTCGTTGTACGAGTAGACGAGGGAGTGGGTGACCTGCTCCTTCGCCTTGCGGTAGAGGCGCGACCGCTGACCGCGGTAGCCCTCGGCGCGCTCGAGGATGACCCGACGCTTCTTGTGCGCATTGACAGCGCGCTTCACTCTTGCCATGACTCTGTTTCTTCCTTAGCGGGTCTCGCGGCTCAGCGGCCGAGAAGCTTCTTGATGACCTTGGTGTCGGGCGCCGAGGCGACCTTGTCCTGGTTCAGACGGCGCGTGCGCACCGAGGACTTGCCCTCGAGGTTGTGGCGCATACCGGCCTGCTGCTTCTTGATCTTGCCGGTGCCGGTGATCTTGAAGCGCTTCTTGGACCCGGAGTGGGTCTTCTGCTTCGGCATCTCGTGTTTCTCCTTGGTTCTGCCGTCACGCGGGTGACGGACGGGGTGTTCGGCCTACGCCTCGGTCGGCTCGGCCGTCTGCGAGTCGGACTCGGCCGGGGCTTCCGCCGCCGGCCGGGCCTTCGCCGCAGCACGCTGTGCATTCGCCTCGGCCTTGGCCTCGGACTTGTTCTTCAGGGGCGCGATGACCATGACCATGTTGCGGCCGTCGATCGTGGGGTTGTGCTCGACCGTGCCGAACTCCGCCACGTCTTCCGCGAAGCGCTGGAGGAGGCGGACACCCATCTCGGGACGCGACTGCTCGCGGCCGCGGAAGAGGATCATCGCCTTGACCTTGTCGCCGGCCTTCAGGAAGCCGACGGCGCGCTTCATCTTGGTCTCGTAGTCGTGCTTGTCGATCTTGAGGCGGAACCGGACCTCTTTGAGGATGGTGTTCGCCTGGTTGCGCCGGGCCTCTTTCGCCTTCTGCGCAGCCTCGTACTTGTACTTGCCGTAGTCCATGATCTTGACGACCGGCGGACGCGAGTTCGGTGCGACCTCGACGAGGTCGAGGTCGGCCTCCTGCGCGAGCCGCAGGGCCACCTCGATCTTCACGACGCCGACCTGCTCTCCGCCAGGACCCACGAGGCGGACCTCGGGAACACGGATACGGTCGTTGGTACGCGGATCGCTGATGCGTGTACTCCTCTACTCAAGCTGTTTCATGCGCCGAAGGAGGAGATTCACGTATTCGCGCGGATTCTCACCGCGGCTCATACGGCACCCTGTCTACTTCCACACGTCGATCTCGCGATCGGCGGCGTGGAAGCGGAGTGCAATCGACCCGGTAACCTTGATGAAGCGGTATGCGCGGGTGGGAGGATCTCCACTTTCGTACCGGGGAGAAGCCCCGGAGCCCGAAGTAGTCTAGCAGAGGATGTCTGTGACCTGGAATTCGCCCGCCGACGCGGGTTTCGACGAGTCCCCCCCCGAGTCCGAGCGGATCGTCGCCGACGATCACGCGGCCGAACGCGTCGCGTACGACGAGACGGTCGCCGGCGAGGTCGAGGGAGCGACGCGCGACATCGCCGAGGTGCCGGCCGTCGAGATCATCACGACCACGGCGGTCCATCTCATGAGCGCGGCGGCCGTCAAGGTCGGCCTCGCCGACGACCCCGACTCGCAGCTCGACCTCGACGAGGCGCGCAAGCTCATCAACGCCCTCGCCGGGCTCATCACGGCGGGCGCCCCCGAGATCAGCGACATGCACGCGCGGTCGCTCCGCGACGGACTGCGCTCGCTGCAGCTCGCCTTCCGCGAGGCGTCGCCCATCCCCGACGCGATCGGGCAAGGTCCCGGCGAGAAGTGGACCGGCCCGGTCAGCTGACGGGCGCCCGAAGCTCGCGCGCGGTCAGCGCTGGCAGCTCGGGCACCAGAAGACGACGCGCTCCTGCGGATCGGTGACCGAATCCGCTCGTGCTCGACCGAGTTCGCCCCGCTCGATCGTCGTGCGGCAGCGCCGGCAGGGCTCGCCGCCACGGCCGTAGACCCAGAGCCGCTGCCCGCGCCGGTCGACGCCGGTGGTCACCCGCGCACGCCGGTCGCGATTCGCGACGATGAGGCGGCGGCCGAGATCGACGACTCCTGCGGGGTCGGTCACCTCGCCGACCGGGCGGTGGGGGCGGACACCCCGCAGGAAGCACAGCTCGTTGACGTACACGTTGCCGAGCCCGGCCAGGTTGCGCTGGTCGAGCAGGGCGACCGCGACCGGCACCTCGGGGTGCTCGCCGAGGCGACGGACGGCCTCAGCCGTGTGCTGAGGCCGCCAGCCGGGGTCGAGCAGGTCGGGGCCGAGGTGGGCGAGCATCGCGGCGTCTTCCGCACGCGGGACGACCTCGACCTCGCCGAGGTCGAATCCGACGACCTCCGCCTCGGTCGTGGCGAGCACGACACGCGCCCGGTGGGCCGGCTTCGTCCACCGCTCCCCCGACGCGAATACGCGCCACTCGCCCTCCATCTTGAGGTGGGTGCGGATGGTGTGCCCGGGCGTGCGGATGAGCAGGTGCTTGCCGCGGCTCACGACCTCGTCGACGCGCTCGCCCGCCAGGTCGACCGTGGCGTAGCGGGGCACCCGGAAGTCGGTTCGGGCGAACTCGTGCCCCGCGAGCACCGGACGCAGCATCGCGGCGACCTGGAAGACGGAGTCACCTTCGGGCATCGAGTCGCAGTCCCCTCGGCGTCTCCCCGAACCCCGCCGCCCGCAGAGCAACCCCGAACGGGGTGCCGAGCACGAACGCGCCGTTCACCGACTCCACCGCGATCCGCCGCACCCGCCCCGCCGTGACGAGGCTCGCGACCGACCCCGCGGCGAGCGCGAGGAGCTCGTCGTCCTCGGTGTAGACGAGCACGGTCTTGCCGCCGCGCTCGACATAGGCGACCAGCTCGCCGTCGGCGACCACGACGATCGCACCGGCCTTTCGCGCAGCCCGATGCGAGCTCTCGCCCGGGGGGTCGGGCCACGGCAGGGCAGCGCCGTAGGCGTTCGCCGGGTCGGTCGCGGCGAGTGCGAGCACCCTGGGCGCGTCGGCGTCGCGCGTGTCGAGGTCGGAATGGCTCCGCAGTCGGTCGACGGCCCCCGGCGCTGCGAACTGGGCGGCGCCGAGGCGCTCGACGAAGTACCCACGGCGGGCGCGACCGGATTCCTCGAAGCCGCTGAGGGTCTTGTAGACGAGCGCGAAGCCGCCGACCACGCCCTCTGCGACGGCGGCGCCGCGCGTGACGACGCCGTAGCGGTCGAGCAGCATCTCACCGAGCGCGTGGGCGCGGCGGGTGGGGTCGGAATCGGCCACCGGCAGGATCGACCATCGACCGGCGACCGACGGCGGGCCGGTGCGACTCGGCATCGTCGCCCGCGGGAGGGACCGGCCCCGCAGCATCCGCGCCCTGGGTACCGGTCGCGATGCCTTGTGCGCGCTGCGCCCGCCGCTCGTGAGCGCCCGCACGGGCGAGAAGGTGTCGTTCGTGACGAGACCCGCCCAGACGAGGCCCCAGAGCGCCTCGACGAGGGCGCCGTCGTCGACGGGGGCCTCTCCGAACTCGGACGGCACGGTGCCGAAGGCGCCGACGGCGTCGGCGAGCTGACGGAAGAAGAACGCGCCGCCCGACCCGAGTGCGACCAGCACCTCGCGCTGGAGCGGCGTGAGGTCGGCGTCGATCGGCGGGGCCAGCGTGAGCGGTGCCGTCTCGGCCGAGTGCAGGGTGATCCAGCCGTCGTCGCCGGCGAGTTCTCCGGCGCCGGCCCACAGCACCTCCCCGCTCGCCATGAGCTCGTCGAGCATGGCGGGGCTGTAGTCGGCGACACGCGACGGCAGGACGAGCGACTCCCAGGCCGAGGCGGGCAGGCGCACCCCCTCGAGCTGTTCGATCGTGCTCGCGACCCCGTCGATGCCCCTCAACCCGCCGCCGACCTGCTGCCATGCCGGCACGAACCGCGCGAGGGCGCGCTGGGGCACCGGCTCGATCTCGTGCCGGAGGGCCGCGAGCGAGCGCCGACGGAGCCGCCGCAGCACCTCGGCGTCGCACCACTCGGTCGACGTGCCGTGGGGGCGGAACTCGCCCTCGACGACCCTCCGTTCGTCGGCCAGTCGGCGTAGCGCGGCCCGTGCCACCGCCACCCCGATTCCGAACCGGTCGGCGACCTCGTCGACGGCGAACGGTCCGTGGGTGCGGGCGTACCGGCTGATGAGGTCGCCCATCGGGTCGGCCACGTGCTCGCCGAACGCGACGGCCACGCCCGGTGGCACCGGAACGCCGAGGGCGTCGCGGAGGCGGCCCACGTCTTCGACGGCGGCGAGGTGCTCGCGACCGGCGAACCCGACGCGCACGGCTCGCCGCGCCGCGACGAGCTCGGCCACGGCCGACGCCGGGTCGGTCGACTCATCGACTCGCACGGCGATCTCGTCGTCGGTGAGCGGGCCGAGCGCCATCAACAGGTCGGCGACGCCCTCCGTGCCCCGAGCACGGCGCTCGGGATCGAGGCGTTGGAGCTCGCGCTCAGTCCGCTCGATGACGCCGGGGTCGAGGAGCTCGCGCAGCTCGACCCGGCCGAGCAGCTCGCCGAGCAGCGACTGGTCGATCGCGAGGGCCGCGGCGCGGCGCTCGGCGAGCGGCGAGTCGCCCTCGTACATGAACGCGCCGACGTAGCCGAACAGCAGCGCGCTCGCGAACGGGCTCGGCGACTCGGTCGTGGTCTCGACGAGGCGCACCCGGCGCGCGGCGAGGTCGGCGGCGATCTCGACGAGGCCCGGCACGTCGTAGACGTCTTGCAGCACTTCGCGCACCGTCTCGAGGATGATCGGGAAGGTCGGGAACGCGCTCGCGACCTCGAGCAGCTGCGCCGCCTTCTGCCGCTGCTGCCAGAGCGGTGACCGGCGCCCGGGCTGGTAGTGAGGCAGCAGCAGGGCGCGCGCCGCGCACTCGCGGAATCGACTCGCGAACAGCGCCGAACCGCCGACCTCGTCGGTGACGAGCTGCTCGAGCTCGGCCGCCTCGAAGCGGAAGAGGTCGGCGCCGGGCGGCTCGTCGCCCGTGTCGGGGATGCGCACGATGATGCCGTCGTCGGCCGCGACCGCGGCGCCGTCGACCCCGTGCCGCTCGCGCACCCGCGCCGCGACGGCGAGCGCCCACGGCGCGTGCACGGGCATGCCGAACGGCGAGTGCAGGATGACGCGCCAGTCGCCCAGCTCGTCGCGGGTGCGCTCGACCACGAGGGTGCGATCGCTCGGCACCGCCCCCGTGGCGCGCGCCTGGTCGGCGAGGAAGGCGATGAGGTTCGTGGTGGCGTTGTGGTCGAGCCCGGAGGCCGCGATGCGCGAGCGAGCCTCGGGCTCGGTCGCCGTCGACACCTCGCGCATGAACGCTCCGAGCGCGCGGCCGAGCTCGACGGGCCGCCCGAGCCCGTCGCCCTTCCAGAAGGGGACGCGGCCCGGCTGGCCGAAGGCCGGCACGACGTTGACGCGGTCGAATGTGATCTCCTGGATGCGCCAGCTCGTCGCGCCCAGCGCGAAGACGTCGCCGACGCGCGACTCGTAGACCATCTCCTCGTCGAGCTCGCCGACGCGGCGGCCGGTGGTCTCGTCGCCGCCGACGAGGAAGACGCCGAACATGCCCCGGTCGGGGATGGTGCCGCCGCTCGTGACGGCGAGCCGCTGCGCCCCGGGGCGCCCGGTCACGACGCCGGCCTCGCGGTCCCAGACGACGCGCGGCCGGAGCTCGCCGAAGCGGTCCGACGGATATCGGCCCGCGAGGAGGTCGAGCGTCGCCTCGTAGGCCGAGCGCGGCAGCGTCGCGAACGGGGCCGCGCGGCGCACGGTCGCGAACCAGCCCTCGACGTCGAGTTCGTCGACGGCTGCGGCCGCGATCGTCTGCTGGGCGAGGATGTCGAGCGGGTTCGCCGGCACCCGCATGGTCTCGATGAGCCCACCGAGCATGCGTTCGGCCGCGACCGCCGTGTGCACGAGGTCGGCTCGGTGCTTGGGGAACATGACGCCGCGCGACACCTCGCCGACCTGGTGCCCCGCGCGCCCCAGCCGCTGGAGCCCGCTCGCGACGGAGGGCGGCGCCTCGACCTGCACGACGAGGTCGACCGCGCCCATGTCGATGCCGAGCTCGAGGCTCGAGGTCGCCACGACGCAGCGCAGCCGCCCCGACTTCAGGTCGTCTTCGATGTCGGCGCGCTGCTCTTTGCTGACCGAGCCATGATGGGCGCGGGCGATGACGGCCGGCGCACCGACGGTCTGGCCCGACTGCGCCATGAGTGCCGCGGGGGGCCCGGCCGCGGCCGCCGCGGTGACGAGCTCGGCGCGTTCGAGCTCGTCGAGGTGCAGTTCGTTCAGGCGGGCGGTGAGCCGCTCGGCCAACCGCCTCGAGTTCGCGAAGACGATCGAGGAGCGGTGCTCGAGCACGCGATCGAGGATCGCCTGTTCGACGTGCGGCCAGATCGAGCCCGTCGCATCGTCGTTCGCGGGCAGCTGCGCCATGTCTTCGACGGGCACGACCACGCGCAGGTCGAATCGCTTGTCGGCCGGCGGCGCGACGACCTCGACCGGTGCGCTCGCGCAGAGGAACCGGGCCACCTCTTCGACGGGCCGCACGGTCGCCGAGAGCCCGATGCGCTGGGCCGGACGCTCGAGCAGCGCGTCGAGGCGCTCGAGCGACAGTGCGAGGTGCGCACCGCGCTTCGTGCCGGCGACCGCGTGGATCTCGTCGACGATGACGGTCTCGATCGAGCGCAACGTCTCACGCGCCTGCGAGGTCAGCATGAGGAAGAGCGACTCGGGCGTCGTGATGAGGATGTCGGGCGGCGTGCGCAGCAGCGCCCGACGCTCGTTCGCGGGCGTGTCGCCCGAGCGCACCCCGACGCTCACGCTCGGCGGCGTGGCGCCGAGGCGCTCGGCGACGCGGGCGATGCCGGTGAGCGGCGCGCGGAGGTTGCGCTCGACGTCGACGCCGAGCGCCTTGAGCGGCGACAGGTAGAGCACCCGGGTACCGGGCTCGGCGGCGGGCTCGGTCGTGAGCCGGTCGATCGCCGAGAGGAACGCCGACAGGGTCTTGCCCGATCCGGTGGGAGCGACGACGAGCGCGTGGGCGCCGCTCCCGATCGCCCGCCAGGCGCCCTGCTGCACCGCGGTGGGCGCGCGGAACGCCTCGGCGAACCACGTGCGCGTCGCCTCCGAGAAGGCCGCAAGCGCATCGGTCATGGCTCCATTCAATCCGATGCCGCCGACAACCGTTCTCAGCGCGGGTCTGCGGCGAGGGCGCGGGCGACGGCGGCGACCGTGCGGTCGGCCTCGGTGGCGTCGGTCGCCCAGTTGCTCACCGAGAACCGCACGACCGCGCGATCGCGCCACCGCGACGTCATCGCGAGCACCTCACCCTCCTCCCAGAGCCGGGACGAGAGCGCCTCCGTCGCCGCATCGTCGGCGAGTGCGAGGCACACCTGGGTGAAGACGACGTCGTTCAGCACCTCCACGCCTGGCAGGCGAGCGACGCCGACGGCGATCCGCTTCGCGGAGTCGACGAGCCGTTCGACGAGCTCGGAGACGCCCTCGCGCCCGAGGGCGCGCAGCACCGCCCACGTCGGAACGCCGCGAGCACGCCGCGAAAGCTCGGGCACCCGCTCGTGCGGGTCGGCGACGGCGTCGCTCGCCTGCAGGTAGCTCGCATGCATGCTCAGCGCCCGCTGCATCGCGTGCTCGTCGCGCACGATCGCGATGCCGCAGTCGTACGGCACGCTGAGCGTCTTGTGCGCATCGGTCGACCACGAGTCGGCCGCCTCGTACCCCGCGACGAGGTGCCGCAGGCGCGGGCTGGCTCCCGCCCACAGCCCGAAGGCGCCGTCGACGTGCACCCAGGCGCCGGCCTCGTGCGCGACCCCGATCGCCCGGGCGAAGTCGTCGAACGATCCGGAATGGATGTTGCCCGCCTGGAGGACGACGATCGCCGGATCGGGATCGGCGGCGAGCACCGCTCCGAGCGCGCCGACGTCGATGCGCCCCTCGTCGTCCGCGGCGGCGACGACCGGTGCCCCGAGGCCGAGGTAGCGCCCGGCGAGGTCGACCGTACCGTGCCGTTCGGCGCCCACGACGAAGCGCACGCGCGGCGCTCCGAAGACGCCGTCCTGCGCCGCATCCCAGCCGGCCCTCCGCAGGAGTTCGTCGCGACCGGTCGCGAGCCCGACGAAATGCGCCATCGTGGCCCCGGTGGTGAAGCCGACCGCCGACCCGGCGGGCAGGCCGAGCAGATCGACGATCCACTCCCCTGCGAGCTCCTCGACCGCGGCGACGCCGGGCGTCGCGAACCGCAGCCCGGTGTTCTGGTCCCACGCCGAGACGAGCCAGTCGGCGGCGAGGGCGACCGGTTGCACCCCGCCCATCACCCAGCCGAAGAAGCGCGGCGAGCCGATGCCGAGCAGTCCCGGTTCGACGCCGTCGGCCAACCGCTCGACCACCTGTGCTGCCGGTTCACCGCGGCTCGGCAGCGCCCGACCCAGCAGTTCCTTCGCCGCATCGGCATCGATCTCGGGCGGGATCGGACGTTCGGCGACGCCGTCGAGCCAGCGTCTCGCCCGGTCGGACGCGATCTCCAGCGGTCGGTCGTATTCGGGTCGCCGCGCTCCGGCGGCCGACGGTCGCTCGGCCATGTTCCACCTGACTTCCGCGCACACGTGCGCGTTCCAGATGATGCTCCGCGATGCTCACGCGGTCAATGCCCAGTTCGGGCGGGCTCGCGCGCACGGCTGAGGCGGCACTGCCTGCTTCCGCACGCTCAGGCGTCGCGACGACCGCCGACGAGTCGCACGGCGAGCGAGTCGACCCCTGTCGCGATCGCGTCGTCCTCCGCCCAGCGCCGCGCGAGCCGAGCGGTCGTGGCATCGAGCTCCTCACGGGTGAGTCCGTCGACGAGCCGCAGCGTCACGACGAGCTCGGGCCCGGCGAGCCGCGCGAGCGGGTCGCCCGCGGCGAGGTCCACGCCGAGCACGGCGAGCTCGCTGCCGATCGAGCGCTCGAACGCCCGGCGCACGGCCTCGTCGTCGAAGGGCGGCGTCCACGGCTTCTGCTGGGCGACCGCCCACACGGCGGGTCGGCGCAGCACGAACTCGCCCGGCGATGCCGGGTCGAGCACGACGAGCTCGGTGCCGTCGTCGGCCGCGGCGAGCGCCACCCGGACGCCGTCGGCGGGCACAGGACGGGCGACCGGGTTCCAGGCGCGCATCGTGTCCACCGACGAGAACACCGGCAGCACGCGACGCCCGTCGGGCCCGTCGACCGTCACGATCGAGAGTTCCTGGCTCTTGTCGACGGCGTGGCCGTGCGCGCCGGTCTCCGCTCCCCCGTCGCCGAGCTCGGCGAGCAGCGGGATCAGCAGCCTCGAGGCGCCGAACGCGGCGACGACACCGGCCTGTGAGCCGTCTCCGTCGTGGAATGCACGCAGCGCGGCACCGAGGGCCGCCGGGGTCGAGCCGTCGTCGCCCGCGTGCGGGTTCTCGTCGAACGCCCGGCCCGCCCACGGTACCCCCGCAGAATCCGCGAGATGCGCGGGAAGCGGCCGCGCGGTGCCGCCGGGCGTCGTGCCCGAGGCATCCTCGTCGTCCGCAGCGTTGCCGAGATCAGCGGTCATGCGCGCCGGCTCAGTTGCTCGCGACGTCGAGGGCCTCGGCGAGCGTGAAGGCGCCGGCGTACAGGGCCTTGCCGACGATCGCGCCCTCGAGGCCGAGCGGCACGAGCTCGCGCAGCGTGGCGAGGTCGTCGAGGCTCGAGATGCCGCCGGAGGCGACGACGGGGCGGTGCGTGCGGTCCATCACCTGGCGCAGGAGCTCGACGTTCGGGCCCTGCAGCGTGCCGTCCTTCGTGACGTCGGTCACGACGTAGCGCGCGGCACCCGCCTCTTCGAGCCGGTCCATGACCTGCCACAGGTCGCCGCCGTCCTTCGTCCAGCCGCGGGCGGCGAGCGTCGTCCCGCGCACGTCGAGGCCGACGGCGATGGCCTCGCCGTACTGGGCGATGACCGAGGCGGCCCACTCGGGGTTCTCGAGGGCTGCGGTGCCGAGGTTGATGCGCTTGGCGCCGATCTCGAGAGCGTGCTCGAGCGACTCGTCGTCGCGGATCCCGCCCGACAGCTCGACGTTCACGCCGCGCACCTGGCGGATGACCTTCTTCAGGATGCCGCCGTTCGACCCGCGGCCGAACGCCGCGTCGAGGTCGACGAGGTGGATCCACTCGGCGCCCTGGTCGGCCCAGTCCACGGCCGCGTCGACCGGGTCGCCGTAGCTCGTCTCGGTGCCGGCCTCGCCCTTCGTCAGGCGGACGGCCTTGCCGCCCGCGACGTCGACGGCCGGCAGCAGCACGAGGCCGGGGGTCTTGTTGAACTCACTCATCACTACTGTCCTCGATCGCGATACGCCGTCGGCCGTGTTTCACCCGGCGCAGTGACGGCCGGCACAGTCACAGGATCATAGTCGCCCGCGCCGCGCGCGACGTGTCGCATGACGGTCGGATGACTCAGGCGAGTGCGCCGAGCCAGTTCGAGAGCAGCCGGATGCCCGCGTCCGACGACTTCTCTGGGTGGAACTGCGTCGCCGACAGCGGACCGTTCTCGACCGCGGCGAGGAAGCGCCCGCCGTGCTCGGCCCAGGTCAGCTTCGGCTGCGGGAACGGCGGCATCACGTCGAGGTGCCACGACTGCGCCGCGAACGAATGCACGAAGTAGAAGCGCTCGTCTTCGATGCCGTCGAACAGCACCGAGCCCGCGTCGGGCACGACGGTGTTCCAGCCCATGTGCGGCAGCACCTCGGCCGGAAGCTCGGTGACGGCCCCGGGCCACTCTCCGAGCCCCTCGGTGTCGACGCCGCGTTCGACGCCGTGCTCGAAGAGCACCTGCATGCCGACGCAGATGCCGAGCACGTGCCGGCCACCGGCGAGGCGCCGGTCGATGATCTCGTCGCCGCGCACCGCGCGGAGCTGGTCCATGACGGCCTTGAACGCGCCCACGCCGGGCACGACGAGGCCGTCGGCCTCCATCGCCGCTGCACGTGAGGCCGTGACCTCGACCTCCGCGCCAGCGCGTTCGAGCGCCTTCGCGGCCGAGTGCACGTTGCCCGACCCGTAGTCGAGCACCACGACGCGCCGGTTGCGGCTCACAGCGCACCCTTGGTCGACGGGATGCCGCTGACGAGCGGGTCGAGCGCCTTCGCCTGCCGGAATGCGCGCGCGAAGGCCTTGAACTCGGCCTCGGCGATGTGGTGCGGGTCGCGCCCGCCGAGCACCGTGACGTGCACGGTGAGCCCGGCGTTGAAGGCGATCGCCTCGAAGACGTGCCGCACCATCGAGCCCGTGAAGTGACCGCCGATGAGGTGGAACTCGAAGCCCTCCGGCTCACCGGTGTGCACGAGGAACGGCCGCCCCGAGATGTCGACGACCGCCTGCGCGAGCGCCTCGTCGAGCGGCACGAGCGCGTCGCCGTAGCGCGAGATGCCGCGCTTGTCGCCGAGCGCCTCGCGGATCGCCTGCCCCAGCACGATGCCGGTGTCTTCGACGGTGTGATGCACGTCGATGTGAAGGTCTCCCGACGCGCGCACGGTGAGGTCGGTGAGCGAGTGCTTCGCGAACGCGGTGAGCAGGTGGTCGTAGAACGGCACGCCGGTCTCGATGTCGCTCGAGCCCGAGCCGTCGAGGTCGATCGACAGGTCGATGCTCGATTCGCTCGTCTCGCGCTGCACGCGCGCGGTGCGCGATCGGGGCTGGGCGGTCATGACTCGATCCTATTCTCGGTGGTGCCACCGGCCGCGCCGCTCGTCGCGACGGCCGCCGGCGCGAACACGGCGACCGCCTCGAGGAAGGCGGTGGTCTCGGCCTCGGTGCCCGCAGTCACGCGCAGGTGCCCGGGGATGCCGAGCTCCCTGATGAGGATGCCTCGCGCGAGCAGCCCCTCGAACACGGCGTGCGGGTCGTCGACCCCGCCGAACAGCACGAAGTTCGATCCGCTGCGGTGCGGGGCGAAGCCGAGTCGCGCGAGCTCGGTCGTGATTCGCTCGCGCTGGCGGCGGATGTCGTCGACCATCGCCAGCATCTCGTCGGCATGGGCGAGCGCGCCGAGCGCGGCGGCCTGGGTGAGCGCGGAGAGGTGGTACGGCAGGCGCACGAGCCGCAGGGCATCGATCGTGGCGGGGTCGCCGGCGAGGTAGCCGACGCGGGCGCCCGCGAACGCGAACGCCTTGCTCATCGTGCGGGAGACCACGAGCCGCGGCCGCCCCTCGAGCAGCGTGAGCGCACTCGGGGCACCGGGGTCGGCGAACTCGAAGTACGCCTCGTCGACGACGACGATGCCCCGTGCCGCGTCGGCGACGGCACGCACCGTGTCGAGCGACAGCGGCGTGCCCGTGGGATTGTTCGGTGCGCAGAGGAAGACGAGGTCGGGGTCGTGCTCGCGAACGGCGGCGACCGCCGTCTCGGCACTGAGCTCGAAGTCGTCGTCGCGGTCGGCGGCGATCCAGCGGGTGCCCGTGCCCGAGGCGAGCAGCGCGTACATGGAGTACGTCGGCGCGAATCCGAGCACCGAGCGGCCGGGCCCGCCGAACGCCTGCAGCACCTGCTGCAGCACCTCGTTCGAGCCGTTGGCGGCCCAGATCTGCTCGGGTGCGAGCCCGTGGCCGAGGTAGCCGGCGAGCGCCTCTCGCAGCTCGGTGAACTCGCGATCGGGGTATCGGTTCAACCGGAGGATCGCGGCGGCGACTCGGGCGACGATGTCGTGCGCCACGTCCTCGGGGATGGCATGCGTGTTCTCGTTGACGTTGAGGGCGACGGGCACCGCCTTCTGCGGCGCACCGTACGGGTCGCGACCACGGAGGTCGTCGCGGATGGGGAGGTCGTCGAGACTCGTCACCGAACCAGCCTAGCCACGCGACCCGTGACGCCCCGGCGTGCGACCTCGTATGACCGCCTACTCCGAAGCGGGGACCGCGAGGCGCTGGCCCGGCTCGATCGTCGCACCGTCGAGCCCGTTGAGCCGGACGATCTCGGCGATCGTGTCGCGCGGGTCGGCCGACGGGTCGATCGCCTCGGCGATCTCCCAGAGCGAGCCCCCGGCACCCACCGTGACGTACTGCAGCGAATCGCCCCCGGCCAGGTCGGCGGCCGCACCGCCGGCGTTCAGCACGGCTGCGAGCGCCCAGAGGACGATCGGCAGTGCGGCGAGGGTCGTGAAGACAGCGCGCCCGCGACGGGTCAGCCGGAGGCGGGTGCGCGGTGCAGCCTCCGCACCGCCGTCGACACGGCCTGCGCGGGGCACCGGAACACCGGAACGGTACTCGTTCGTCACGATCGCTGCGCTCATGTCACCCTCCTGCGTGGGATCGCATCCGGCCCTCGGCCGGGAGGGCCGGATGCGAATCTCTGTTCCGAATATATCTTCGAACATCTTCGACTGCAAGCATCGGACTGCGGGTTTCTCGGGGAGCGATCTCGCGACACACTCGAACGAATGTTTGCCGCTCCCGCCGCATGTGGATACAGTTTCGAATGTCTGGGAACAGTCGATCAGACACCACCGACATCCGATCGCGAAGGCGGTCGCAACGAGGGGCGGAACCGTGAAGAGCGACAACGACGTGCGCGAGACCGGCAGGGCACGCCGCCGCAAGAGCCTGAGCGCGAAGCAGATCGCGATCCTCGAGGTCGTGCAGCGTTCGGTGGCGACACGCGGCTACCCGCCGAGCATGCGCGAGATCGGTGACGCCGTCGGCCTCGCATCGCTGTCGAGCGTCACGCACCAGCTCAACCAGCTCGAACTCGCCGGCTACCTGCGGCGCGATCCGAACCGCCCCCGCGCGCTCGAGGTGCTCATCGAGCTGCCGGGCCTCGACGAGCGACCTCCGTCGGCGGGCGATCCCGCGCCGGTCGGCGACGCGGCGATGGTCCCCCTCGTCGGCCGCATCGCGGCCGGCGTGCCGATCACGGCCGAGCAGCAGATCGACGAGGTGTTCCCGCTCCCCCGCCAGCTCGTCGGCAAGGGCGAGCTCTTCATCCTCAAGGTCGTCGGCGACTCGATGATCGACGCGGCCATCTGCGACGGCGACTGGGTGGTCGTGCGCTCGCAGCGCACCGCCGAGAACGGCGAGATCGTGGCCGCCATGCTCGACGGCGAGGCGACCGTCAAGGTGTTCCGCCAGCGCGACGGCCACACCTGGCTGCTGCCGCGCAACACCGCGTTCGAGCCGATCCTCGGCGACCAGGCCGAGGTCCTCGGCAAGGTCGTCGCCGTGCTGCGCGCGGTCTGAGCCCGCGGCCGCGCCGGCGGCGCGCGATCTGAGCCCGCGGCCGCGCCGGCGGCGCGCGATCGGCGAGGCCGGGGACGTCGGGTGACGTGCGCCCGGAGGACGCTATGCGCTCGTCGCGCCTGCGGCGATCGCGCCCGCAGGCTGCGCCACCGAACGGAGCCAGCCGATCACCGCGTCCATGAACCCAGCATGATCGTCGCGGAAGACCGTGTGACCCGTGCCCGGCACCGTCGCGACGGTCATGCCCCGTCGGCGCAGGTCGGCCGCGACGCGCTCGGTGATGAGCAGGCTCTTCTCGGCGAGCAGCACGAGCGTCGGGGCGACGAGTCGGGCCGGCGGCACCAGCGGCCTGGTGTCGGCGAAGCCCAGCACGGTCCGCTTGTCCCAGTCGCGGAGGGTCGCCAGTTCGATGTCGACGTCGACCGCGCTCCACTTCGGGTTCATCCGCACGAGCGCGCCGCGCCGCGGCCTCGGGGCGATCGCGAAGAAGGCCTTGTACGCCAGGCCGCGCAGACCCGTCGGAAAGGCGAACGCGGGATCGACGTAGATCGCCGCCCGCGGCGCGAGCCGGTCGGCGACGAGGCTCGCGACGAGGCCGCCGAGCGAGTGCCCGAGCACGACGTCGGGGGGCCCGTCGAGCATGGGCTCGACCGTCTCGACCACGTCGTCGGCCCATGCGGCGGGCGAGTACCGACGCGCCCGCGGGCTGCGCCCGTGTCCGGCGAGGTCCACCGCGAGCACCCGGAAGCCCTGCGCCTCGAGTTCGTGCGTGACACGGTGCCATGCGCGCGAGTCCGACATGATGCCGTGGATGAGGATGGCCGTGCGGGCGCCCGCGCCCGTCTCGTGAACCGCGAGTCGCATGCGATGACGGTACGCCGCCCGCCTGTGCATCGCCCCGGCGAACGATGCGAAGGCGCCGAGCATCGGGCGGATGCCGCTCCATG
>NZ_JBSHHD010000033.1:18162-46989 GCF_053618155.1 Agromyces sp. NPDC055658
GCCGGGGTCGGGCGGCGGCGGCCCCCGCCCGGGTGTGGGGGCCGCCGGCCGGCCCCGCCGGGCGCCCGGCGTGGCGGGCGGTGCCCCCGCGCTGGGCCCCCCCCCCGCCGCCTCATCCGGCGACCGGCGCCGCGAGCCCGCGTGCGAGTCCGGCCCGCACCGCACGGGTCGCCTCGACGAGGTTCGCGAGCGACGCCACCGTCTCGTCGTAGCCGCGCGTCTTGAGACCGCAGTCGGGATTCACCCAGAGCCGCCCGGCGGGAATCGCCGCCGCCGCGCGCTCGAGCAGTTCCTGCAGCTCGGCCGTCGACGGCACGCGGGGCGAGTGGATGTCGTACACCCCGGGCCCGATGCCGTGGTCGAAGCCGCTCGCCGAGAGGTCGTCGACGACCTCCATCCGGCTGCGCGCGGCCTCGATCGAGGTGACGTCGGCGTCGAGTCCCTTGATCGCGTCGATCACCACCCCGAACTCCGAGTAGCACAGGTGGGTGTGCACCTGCGTGCCGGGCGCAGCGCCGGCCGTCGCCAGCGTGAACGAGCCGACCGACCAGTCGAGGTACGCGGGCTGGTCGGCGCGCTTGAGCGGCAGCAGTTCCCGGAGTGCGGGCTCGTCGACCTGGATGATGCGGATGCCCGCCCCCTCGAGGTCGGCGATCTCGTCGCGCAGGGCCAGCGCGACCTGCCGGGCGGTGTCGCCGAGGGGCTGGTCGTCGCGCACGAACGACCACGCGAGGATCGTCACCGGTCCCGTCAGCATGCCCTTGACCGGCTTGTCGCTGAGCGACTGCGCGTAGGCCGACCATTCGACCGTCATGGGCGCCGGACGCGAGACATCCCCCCAGAGGATCGAGGGCCGCGTGCAGCGCGACCCGTACGACTGCACCCAGCCGTGCTCGGTGACGGCGAAGCCGTCGAGCAGCTCGGCGAAGTACTGCACCATGTCGTTGCGCTCCGGCTCGCCGTGCACGAGCACGTCGAGGCCGAGCTGCTCCTGCAGGCGCACCACCCGCTCGATCTCGGCGCGCATCACGCCGGCGTACGCGTCGGCGTCGAGCTCGCCCCGGCCGAGACGGGCGCGGGCGATGCGCAGGTCGCTCGTCTGCGGGAACGAGCCGATCGTCGTGGTCGGCAGTTCGGGCAGTCCGAGGGCCGCCTGCGCCGCGAGCCGTTCGGCCTCGTCGCCGCGGTGGAAGTCCGCCTCCGTGAGGGCGGCGAGGCGGTCGCGGACCGCGGGCACCCGCACCCCGGGTGCGGCGGCACGGTCGGCCAGTGCCGCGGATGCCTCGGCGAGCCGCTCGGCGACGGTGTCGCGCCCGTTCGTGAGGCCGAGGGCGAGCGTTGCGACCTGGCCGACCTTCTGATCGGCGAAGGCGAGCCAGCTCGCGAGCAGCGGGTCGAGTCGGGACTCGTCGTCGACGTCGTGCGGCACGTGCAGCAGCGAGGTGGACGTCGAGACTGAGACGGCGCCCGCCCGGTCGCGCAGCCCCTCAGCCCGCTCGAGCGCGGTGCCGGGGTCGCCACGCCAGACGTTGTGCCCGTCGATGACGCCCGCGACGAGCGTCTTCGTGCGCAGCGCGGCCTCGGTCCTCGCATCGAGGGCCGTCGGCACCGCGCCCCGTACGAGGTCGAGCCCGATCGCCTCGACGGGCGTCTCCGCGAGCACCGGGAGCGCGTCGTCGAGCGACCCGTAGGGCGCCGCGACGAAGATCGCCGGGCGCCGGTCGAGCGCACCGAGCAACGCGTAGGCCGTCGCCGCGGCATCGAGCACCAGCTCGCTCGGCACGTCGATCGCCTCGGAGACGAGCGCCGGCTCGTCGAGCTGCACCCACTCCGCGCCGGCCGCCGAGAGTTCCGCGAGCAGCGCCGCATAGACGGGCAGGAGGTCGGTGAGCCGGTCGATCGGGCGGAACCCGTCGGGCGCGCCGTCGGCGGCCTTCGCGAGCGACAGGAAGGTGACCGGGCCGACCACGACCGGCCGGGTCACGAAGCCCTCCGCCCTCGCCTCGGCGAACTGGGCGACGAGACGCTCGGCGTGCAGCGAGAACTCCGTCTCGGGGCCGACCTCGGGCACGAGGTAGTGGTAGTTCGAGTCGAACCACTTCGTCATCTCGAGCGGAGCACGCTCGCCCTCCCCGCGGGCGATCGTGAAGTAGGCGGTGAGGTCGAGCCCGCCCTGCTCGTCGAGCAGGTCGGCGAATCGCGCCGGAACGGCGCCGAACGCGACGGCCGCGTCGAGCACCTGGTCGTAGTACGAGAACGTCTCGGGGATCGCCGAGCCCGTGCGTTCGAGTCCGAGCTCGGCGAGCCGCTCACGCGTCTGCGAGCGCAGCGCGCGGGTTCGCGCCTCGAGCTCGGCCTCGTCGATCGTGCCGGCCCAGAACGCCTCGACCGCGCGCTTGAGCTCCCGGCGCCGACCGATGCGCGGATAGCCGAGCACGGTTCCGGACGGGAAGCGGGTGGTGGGTACGGTCATGACTCGTTCCTTTCGATTTCCGGGTAGGCCGAAGCACCGCGCCGGTCGCGGGTCGTCGACATCGACCGCGGGGCATCGGGCCCCGGGCCGGTGGTGGTGAAGTGATCGTCGATGCGGCGGGAGCCGCCGGTCAGGCCCTCCGCCCGGCGCGGACGCCGAGTCCGAGCCGGTCGAGCACCGAGAGCACCGTCTCGTGCCGGTTGTAGGTGTAGAGGTGCAGGCCCGGGGCGCCGCCCCGCAGCACCTCGCCAGCGAGGTTCGCCGCGTACTCCTCGCCGATCCTGGCGCGGGCCTCGCCGTCGGGCTCGATCTCCAGGTCGATCGCGAGGTCCGCCGGCGGCTCGACGCCGGTGAGCTCGGTCAAGCGCGCGAGTCGGGCCGGATTCGTGACCGGCATGAGCCCCGGCAGGATGGGGATCGTCACCCCGGCCGTGCGCGCCCGTTCGACGAAGCCGAGGTAGTCGTCGGCGTGCCAGAACAGCTGCGTGATCGCGAGGGTCGCCCCGGCGACCTCCTTCGCGAGCAGGGTGTCGACGTCCTGCGCGAGCCCGCGCGAACGCGGGTGGCCCGTCGGGAACGCCGCGACCGCGACCCGCTCGGGGCGGGGTCGGGCTCCGATTCGGCGGGCGCCGGGCGCGCCGGGGACGCCCGACTCTCCGAACGGCTCGCGCTCCTCCTGCACCCGGTGGATGAGCTGGACGAGCTCCGCCGCGGTGCCGAGGTCGCCGAGACCGGCGTCGGGGTCGTCGCCCTCCGGTGGGTCGCCGCGCAGCGCGAGGAAGCTCGTGATGCCCGCGTCGAGGAACTCGCGCACGAGGCGGTTCGCCTCGGCGTGCGACGAGCCGACGCAGGTCAGGTGCGCCATCGGCTCGACGGAGGTGTGCTCGAGGATGTACCGCAGCACGGTGAGGGAGCGGCCGCGCTGCGACCCGCCCGCCCCGAACGTCACCGAGATGAAGGCCGGGTCGACCTCGGCCAGCCGGTCGATCGTGCGCCCGAGCGCGATCGCCGCGGCGTCGGAGCGCGGCGGGAACAGCTCGAACGAGATCGGCGGGCGGTCGGTACAGTCACCCGTCTCCCGGGTGCCGGCGGCTCCGGTCGCAGCCATGTCGGACTCCTCGATGGGTGCCGCATGGCGCTGGTGGCACGGCAGGCCGCGGCCACCGCCTCACGGCGGATGGGTCACGCGGGCGGGTGCCGGGCTCGGCGGTCGCTCCTGGCGACGGGCATCCGGCCCGTCGTCGACGATCAGGAGCGACGTTACGCGATGGCACGGCGCCGCCGGCCAATGTGACCGGGAATGACGTCGACACGCTCGGAGTGCGGCAACGACCCGGATGCCTCGGCGCCTGCCGGGGCATCCGGTGGTTCGGCCGGTGCGCTACGCGGCGGCGACGGGTGCGACGAACTCCGCGTACTGGCCGGCGAGCTCTGGCGAGACGAGCGCACGAACGCGCGTGCCGTCTTCGACGTAGTCGAGCTCGAGGACGCGCGCCTGCTCGTGCAGGGCCGACACGATGTCGCCGCGGTCGTACGGCACGAGCAGTTCGACCTCGACGGCGGGGTCGGGCAGCATCTCGCCGATGGCGGCCAGCACGTCGGCGATGCCCTCGCCCGTACGGGCCGAGGCGAACACGGCGTCGGGCTCGAGCCCGCGGAGCACGAGGCGGTCCTCGGCCGAGACGAGGTCGGCCTTGTTGAAGACCACGAGCTCGGGGATGTCGCGGGCGCCGACCTCGCCGATGACGTCGCGCACGGTCGCGATCTGCCCGGCGGGATCGGGGTGGGCCGCATCGACGACGTGCACGATGAGATCTGCGTCGCCGACCTCTTCGAGCGTCGAGCGGAACGCCTCGACGAGCTGGTGCGGAAGGTTGCGCACGAAGCCGACCGTGTCGGCGATCGTGTAGACGCGGCCGTCGGCCGTCGTGTTGCGACGCACCGTCGCATCGAGGGTCGCGAACAACGCGTTCTCGACGAGCACGCCGGCACCCGTGATGCGGTTGAGCAGGCTCGACTTGCCGGCGTTGGTGTAGCCGGCGATCGCGACCGACGGCACCGCGTTGCGACGGCGGTTCGCCCGCTTCGCCTCGCGCGCTGGCTTCATGCCCGCGATCTGGCGCCGGAGCTTGGCCATGCGCGAGTGGATGCGACGGCGGTCGAGTTCGATCTTCGTCTCACCGGGACCTCTCGAGCCCATGCCCGCGCCGCCCGAACCCACCTGGCCACCGGCCTGGCGGGACATCGATTCGCCCCAGCCGCGAAGCCTCGGGAGGAGGTATTCGAGTTGTGCGAGCTCGACCTGCGCCTTGCCCTCCCGGCTCTTCGCGTGCTGGCTGAAGATGTCGAGGATGACGGCGGTGCGGTCGATGACCTTCACCTTGACGGCGTCCTCGAGTGCACGCCGCTGGCTCGGCGCGAGCTCGGTGTCAGCGACGACCGTGTCGGCGCCGAGCGAGGCGACGATGTGCCTCAGCTCTTCGACCTTGCCGCGGCCGAGGTACGTCGAGGGGTCGGGGTGCGGTCGCCGCTGCAGCACGCCGTCGAGCACCCGGGCGCCCGCAGTCTCGGCGAGGGCTGAGAGTTCGCGGAGCGAGTTCTCGGCATCGTCGAGGGAGCCCTGCGAGTAGACGCCGATGAGCACGACGTTCTCGAGCCGGAGCTGCCGGTACTCGACCTCGGTGACGTCTTCGAGTTCGGTGGAGAGGCCGGCGACGCGACGCAACGCCGCACGCTCTTCACGGTCGTACTGCTCGCCGTCGGTGTCGGCTCCCGAGGCGGCGTCGGAGCCGTGCACCATCATGGCCTCGGCCGCACCGGAACCGAACCGGGTGACCCCGGCCTTCGTCTCCGCGCCCCTCAGCACTCGCTCGACCGCGTCGTCGGCGGTGTTCTGTTCGGCTTCGTTCATCGTGTTAACCCTACTTCCGATCGCTGCGATAGGTTCCCCTACATGGGTTCCGACCACTACTTCTCCGCCGCGCCCTCGAGCGAAGCCCGCACCCGTACCATCCGCGTGGCGCTCGCCGGTCGCGAGGTCGAGCTCATGACCGCCGGCGGCGTGTTCAGCCCCGAGCACCTCGACCAGGGCACCCGCGTACTGCTCGACGCCGTGCCCGCTCCCCCGGCGGCGGGCGACCTGCTCGACCTCGGCACCGGATGGGGGCCCATCGCGCTCACCCTCGCGATGCGGTCGCCCGAGGCCACGGTGTGGGCGGTCGACGTGAACGAGCGCGCCCTCGACCTCACGCGGCGCAACGCCGCCCGGCTCGGCCTCCACAACGTCAACGCCGTCAGGCCCGACGATGTTCCCGACGACGTGCGCTTCGCGACGATCTGGTCGAACCCGCCGATCAGGGTCGGCAAGCAGGAGCTGCACGAGATGCTCTCGCGATGGCTGACCCGGCTGGACGACTCCGCCGAGGCCGCCGCGTGGCTCGTGGTCGCCAAGCACCTCGGCGCCGAGTCCCTGCAGCGCTGGATCGGCACCGAGCTCGGCCTCGACGTCGAACGCGCGGCGAACTCCAAGGGCTTCCGCGTGCTCGACGTGCGCCGCTGACCGGGTGCCCGTCCGTCGAACCCGCTATCGCGCCCTGCGGTCGATGAGGCGGGCGGAGCGCACGGAGGCCGAGGTCGTGAGCACGAGGAACGCGAGCGTCGCGACGAGCACCGCGACGAGCGGCAGGGCCCATGCGCCGCTCGATTCGTGCAATGCGCCGAGCACGGGTGGCGCCGTCGCCGCGACGAGGTAGCCGCCGGCCTGCACGAGCGCCGACATCTGCGTGGTCTCGCGGTCGGTACGGGTGATGCGCACGACGGTCGCGATGATGACGACGAATCCGCCGCCCTGGGCGATACCGCCGGTGACGGTCCACACGAGGTACGCCTCCGGGGCGAGGAGCAGGCCCAGCGGCAGCGTCGTCCACAGCACGCCGACGATGGCCGGCTGCACCCAGGCGGGCCGCAGTCGGCCGAGGAACGGCACACCGAGCGCCCCCGCGACGGCCGCGAGCTGGAAGAGCGACGCGACGTTGCCGGCGGCGATCGTATCGAGGTCGTACACGTCGGCGTAGAGGCTCGGCAGCCAGGCGCTCAGTCCGTAGTACGAGAACGACTGCGCGGCGAATGCCGCCGCGAGCAGCCAGGTCATGGGGTTGCGCCACGCCGAGTACTCGCCGGGGGCGACGACGCCGGTCGGTCCGGTGACGGCGGCCAGTGAACCGGTGACCGCGAGCGCGGCGGCCTCGCGCGCCTCGCGGCTCTCGGCACTGACGCGCCGCAGGTGCACGCCCCACACCGCGAGAGCCACCACGATGAGCACGCCCCAGATCGCGGTCGCCCACTGCCAGCCGATCAGCTCGGCGAGCGGCGCCGTCACCGCGATCGTGAGCATGGAGCCGACGTTCATCATGGCCGAGTACACGCCCGTGACGAGCTGCGCGCGCTCGGGCGGGACGTCGCGCCGGATGACGACCGGCACGACGACGTTGCCGATCGCGATCGCGAGGCCGATGATGACGGTGCCCGCGAACGCCGCCCAGGTCGTGCCGCCCGATCGCACGATCGTGCCGATGAGGGTGCCGATGAGCGAGATCGCGACGGCCCGCTCGGCACCGGTCAGCCGGATCGTCCACGCGGCGATCGGCGTGCCCAGGGCGAAGCACAGCACGGGCAGGCTCGTCAGCAGGCCGGCCGCGGTCGGCGAGAGGCCGAGCGAGGCCTCGATCTCCTCGATGACGGGCGCGATCGCGACGAGCGGGCCGCGCAGGTTGAGCGCGACGAGCGAGATGCCGACGAGCAGGAGCCAGGGGAAGGAGGACGCGGCGGCCCGACCGGTGGCGCCGCGGGTCATGCGAGCGTGAGCACGCCGTCGAAGACGAGCTCGGCGGGGCCCGCGAGCGCGACGTGCTCGCCGTCGGACGCCTCGAACATGCGGACGCCGAGCACCCCGCCCGGCACCTGCACGCGCCAGTCGTTCGGCGCACCGGCGCCGGCCCAGTACCGCACCGCGAGTGCGGAGGCCACGGCACCGGTGCCGCACGAGAGCGTCTCGCCCGATCCGCGCTCGTGCACGCGCATGCGGATGCGGCCGACGCCGTCTTCGACGAGCGGCTCGGCGGGCACGACGAACTCGACGTTGGCGCCCGCAGCGGGCACCGGTTCGAGCATGGGCGCGTAGGCGAGGTCGAGCCCCTCGAGTTCGTCGTCGTCGGCGAGGGCGACGACGACGTGCGGATTGCCCACGTCGATGCCGAGACCGGGCCGCGCGACGGGCAGCTGCTTCGCGCGCACGAGCGGTTCGCCGCCCGCGAGGCGCCAGGTGCCGAGGTCGACCTGGAAGCCCGACGCCGTGCGGGTCACCGTGCGCACGCCGGCCCGGGTGCCGATCGCGATCTCGTCGCCGGGATGCAACTCGGCGAGCCCCTGGTCGAGCAGGTACCGCACGAAGACGCGGATGCCGTTGCCGCACATCTCGGACACGGTGCCGTCGGCGTTCCAGTAGTCCATGAACCAGACCGCGCGCGGATCGGCTGCGAGCGCCGCTGCACCGTCGGCGAGGTTCTGCGAGCGCACGGCGCGGATGAGCCCGTCGGCGCCGACGCCGAAACGCCGGTCGCAGACGGCCGCGATCTGCGTGGGCTCGAGTTCGTTCTCACCCTCTGGGTCGCTGAAGAGCACGAAGTCGTTGCCCGTGCCCTGGCCCTTGGTGAATCGCAGATCGAACGGCATGCGACTCAGTCTAGGGCGGCCTGCCGGCCGAGCTCGGCGCTTCTCGCGACGGCATCATCGGCGTCGATCTGCACCGCGTCCCGGTATCGCTTGAACCAGCCGACCTGCCGCCTCGCGTACGTGCGGGTGAGCTGTTGCGTCTCGGCGACCGCGTCCGTACGAGGCATCCGGCCCTGGAGCTCGGCGAGCGCCTGCGCGTAGCCGATGGCCTTGCGCGCGGTGACCCCGCGCTCGAGGCCGAGCGGGACGAGTCCGCGCACCTCGTCGAGGAGGCCGGACGCCCACATGTCGTCGACGCGGGCGTCGAGCCGCGCGACGAGCCGCGCGCGGTCGCTGCGCAGGTGCACGATGCGATGCGGTCGCCACGGCACCGGATCGTCGGGAATCCTCGCCGCCGCCGGCGAGCCGGTGACCTCGATCACCTCGAGGGCACGGACGACGCGGCGCCCGTTCAGCGGGTCGACCTTCGCTGCGGTCTCGGCATCGATCTCGCGGAGCCGCGCGTGCAGCATGCCGGGACCCTGCTCGGCGAGCTCGGCCTCGAGGCGCGCACGCACGTCGGGATCGGTGCCGGGGAACCGGAAGTCGTGGATGACCGACGAGACGTACAGACCCGATCCGCCGACCAGCAGCGCGACCGATCCGCGACCGGTGATCTCGTCGATGCGCGCCCTCGCCTCGGCCTGGTACGCCGCCACGGATGCCTCGTCGGTGACCTCGAGCACGTCGAGCAGGTGATGCGGCACCCCCCTGCGCTCCCCGAGCGCGAGCTTGGCGGTGCCGATGTCCATGCCGCGATACAGCTGCATCGCATCGGCGTTCACGACCTCGGCGGTGCACCCGGCGCGATCGAACGCCTCCGCGAGGTCGAGCGCGAAGGCCGACTTGCCGGTGCCGGTCGCGCCGACGACGGCGATGAGCGTCACGTCAGCGCTGGCCGTCGGTCGGGTCGTAGATCGGGAACGTGCCGACGCCGGGCGACACGAGCGGCTCGTTCGCGATGCGCAGGGTCGGGAGCCCGAGCGAGACCCGGCCGGGACTCGTCGAGCCGGTGTCCGCGGGCACGCCGCAGCTCTCGGCCTGGTCGCGATCCCACGCGTCGCCCGCGCGAGTGCGCCGGATCCGCAACGGGGCGCCGTCGACCGAGTCGGCGAGGAGGTGGAACGGGGCGGCCTGCGTGATCTCGACCGTGACGACGTCGCCCGGGCGCGGCAGTTCGGAGCCCTCGGGCACCTCGAAGTGCACGAGACGGCTGTCTTCGGCGCGACCGCTCAGGCGGTGGGTCTCGGCGTCCTTCTTGCCTTCGCCGGTGGCGACGAGGAGATTGACCGTCGTGCCGACGAGCTTCAGGTTCTCCTCCCAGGAGATGCGCTCCTGCAGGGCGATGAGGCGGTCGTAGCGCTCCTGCACGACCTCCTTCGGCACCTGATGCTCCATCGTGGCGGCCGGAGTGCCGGGACGGATCGAGTACTGGAAGGTGAACGCAGAGGCGAATCGGGCGGCCTCGACGACGCGCATCGTCTCCTGGAAGTCCTCCTCGGTCTCACCGGGGAAGCCGACGATGATGTCGGTCGAGATCGCGGCGTTCGGAATCTTGGCACGCACGCGGTCGAGGATGCCGAGGAACTTCTCGGACCGGTACGAGCGTCGCATCGCCTTGAGGATGCGATCGGAACCCGACTGCAACGGCATGTGCAGCTGCGGCATCACGCTCGGGGTCTCGGCCATGGCATCGATGACGTCGTCGGTGAACGCAGCGGGGTGCGGGCTCGTGAACCGGATGCGCTCGAGCCCGTCGATCTCGCCTGCGGCGCGGAGGAGCTTGCCGAACGCCTGGCGGTCGCCGAACTCGACGCCGTACGAGTTGACGTTCTGTCCGAGCAGGGTCACCTCGACGGCACCGTCGTCGACGAGGGCCTGGATCTCGGCGAGGATGTCGCCGGGCCGGCGGTCCTTCTCCTTGCCCCGCAGCGCGGGGACGATGCAGAACGTGCACGTGTTGTTGCAGCCGACGGAGATCGAGACCCAGCCGCTGTAGGTCGAGTCGCGCTTCGTCGGCAGCGTCGACGGGAAGACCTCGAGTGCGTCGAGGATCTCGAGTTGCGCCTCGTCGTTGTGCCGGGCACGCTCGAGCAGGCTCGGCAGCGACCCCATGTTGTGGGTGCCGAACACCACGTCGACCCACGGCGCCTTCTCGAGGATGACGTTCTTGTCCTTCTGGGCGAGGCAGCCGCCGACGGCGATCTGCATGCCGGAGTGGCGGCGCTTGACGCCGGCCAGGTGCCCGAGGTTGCCGTAGAGCTTGTTGTCGGCGTTCTCGCGGACGGCGCACGTGTTGATCACGACGACGTCGGGTTCGGCGCCGTTCGCAGGGACGTAGCCGGCGGCCTCGAGCGAGCCCGAGAGTCGTTCGGAATCGTGGACGTTCATCTGGCACCCGAAGGTGCGGACCTCGTAGGTGCGCGGTGCGGGCTCCGTCGCCCGGGCGTCGGCGACCTCGTGAATGGTGCTCATGATCGCACCATTCTACGAGTCGTCGGCTGCGAGCGCCGTCGTCACCGCCTCGCGAACGACCTCGCCCGAGTAGCCGCGCCGCTGGAGGAAGGCCGACAGCCGTCGTTCGGCGGTCGCCCGGTCGAGCCCCGTCAGCTGGCGAGCCCGTCGCACCGCGACGGCCGTCGCGTTCTCGCGCTCGGCCTCGGGATCGAGATCGTCGACCGCCGCTCGGGCGACGGTCGGATCGATGCCCCGTCGGCCGAGCTCGTGCAGGATGGCGCCGGCACCGCGACCCCGCCGCACGCCGTGGTTGTGCACGACCTGCTCGGCGAGCCGGGCGTCATCGAGGTAGCCGTAGCGCTCGTACCGCTCGATCCAGGACTCGACCTCGGGCTCGTCGAGCCCGTGCTCGACGAGCACCGATCTCACTTCGGCGATCGACAGCGCCGATCGCCGCAGGCGTGAGACGACGAGACGGTCGATGCGTTCGTCGCGCTCGAGGCCCGTCTCGTCGGGCGAGGGCGCCGCGTCGTCGTTCGACCGTGGATGTCGGCGTGCGCGGGTGTCGCGCTCGACCCCCGCCCCACGCGCCGGCCGGCCGCGACCGGGCTCATCGACCGTCGAGCCGGACGAGCCCTCGTCGGCCACCCACGGCAGATAGGTGACCGGGGCAAGGTGCTCAGCCGACGCGTCGCGCATGCTGCTGCCCTCCCCGGTCACTCGATCTCCCATGTCACGGCTCAGGCGCTCAGGCGCCCTTGCGCTTCGCGTCGAGCGACTCGACGTTGGCCGGTGCAGCGGCACCCGCTGCGCCGATGCCGAGCTTCACGAGGATCTTCTGCTCGATGTCGGCGGCGATGTCGGGGTTCTGCAACAGGAAGTTGCGCGCATTCTCCTTGCCCTGGCCGAGCTGATCGCCGTCGTAGGTGTACCAGGCACCCGACTTCTTGACGATGCCCTGGTCGACGCCGTAGTCGATGAGGCTGCCCTCGCGCGAGATGCCGACCCCGTAGAGGATGTCGAACTCGGCCTGCTTGAACGGCGGGGCCATCTTGTTCTTGACGACCTTCACGCGCGTGCGGTTGCCGACCGCGTCGGAGCCGTCCTTCAGGGTCTCGATGCGGCGGATGTCCATGCGGACCGAGGCGTAGAACTTGAGCGCCTTGCCGCCCGCCGTCGTCTCGGGGCTGCCGAAGAACACGCCGATCTTCTCGCGGAGCTGGTTGATGAAGATCATCGTGGTGTTCGTCTGGTTCAGGCCGCCCGTGAGCTTGCGGAGCGCCTGCGACATGAGACGGGCCTGGAGGCCGACGTGCGAGTCGCCCATCTCGCCCTCGATCTCGGCTCGCGGCACGAGTGCGGCCACGGAGTCGATCACGATGAGGTCGATCGAGCCCGAGCGCACGAGCATGTCGGCGATCTCGAGCGCCTGCTCGCCCGTGTCGGGCTGCGACACGAGCAGTGCGTCGATGTCGACGCCGAGCTTCTTGGCGTACTCGGGGTCGAGCGCGTGCTCGGCGTCGACGAACGCCGCGATGCCGCCGGCGCGCTGGGCGTTGGCGATCGCGTGGAGCGTGAGCGTCGTCTTGCCCGAGGACTCGGGACCGTAGATCTCGACGATGCGGCCGCGCGGGAGCCCGCCGACGCCGAGGGCGACGTCGAGGGCGATCGAACCGGTGGGGATGACCTCGACGGGGGCTCGCTCTTCGCTGCCGAGGCGCATGACCGACCCCTTGCCGAACTGGCGGTCGATCTGCGCGAGGGCGGCTTCGAGAGACTTCTCGCGGTCTGCGGGTGATGCCATGGTGTGGGCTCCTTCGATGCTCGTGTGCTGCTGCCTCTAGGCTGTCGTTCCACGCTTCGGGCCCCGGTGTACCGGTGCTGACCCGCGACGTCTCGCGACAAGGCGGTTGCGGTGTGTTCCGACGCATCGACCGTATGACCGGCCACCGACATCCGACGCCTCACGGGTGGGGATGTGGAGGGATGCCTCGTTCCTCCTGCTGTTGAGGACAGTACCGCAGAACCGAACGGATGTTCGAACCCGGGCGCGGCGTGTCGAACAGCTCTTCGGTATGCGCGGGCGGCGTCAGCGCGCGGCGCCCTCCGGCCGACCCGGGACGGGTCGGCCGGCGCCGTGCCGTCGCTGCTCCGGGACGTCCGTCGCCTCGCAGAGGGCGATCCAGACGTCGCGCGGCCGCACGCCGGCGTCGAGCGCCTCGCGAGCCGTGCGCCCACCGAGCTGAGCGAGCACCAGGTCGTTCACGACGACCCCGCCGTACCCCGGGCCGAACTCGGCATCCACGGCGAACTGGAACTCGCTGAGCTTCATGGCACCTCCGGAAACGGCTCCGGCCGGTCAGAAGACCGGCCGGAGTACGGGTAAGAACGATCGGGTCAGCGGACCATCATGTCGGCGTCGAACTCGGCGACGAGCTCGTCGGGCAGGCTGTCGGGCACCACCGAGAGGCCCTCGAGCACCGCGATGCGGTCGCCGACCTCGTGCATGATCACCGAGATGGGCGTGTCGAGCGCTTCGGCCACTGAGGCGAGGATCTCGGAGGACGCCTCTTTCTGCCCCCGTTCGACCTCGCTGAGGTACCCCAGCGCGACACTCGCCTTGGACGCGACCTGCCGGAGCGTGCGCCCCTTCTGCAGGCGGAAGTCCCTCAACACATCGCCGATCTCCTGTCGAACCAGAACCATCGGGGAACCTCCTTCTACACTGCCTCGACTCCGCCGGAGCCGGAAACGGGAGCGTCAGTCTACCTGATGCTCATGTCTTCGAATCTAGCGTCGCACACTGGGGCTTTCGTGTGAACCTGCCACGTGTAACAGGGTGTTCACGAAGAGTATTCCGCTCCCTCGGATCGCGCCTGCGAGCGGGCGGCGAGGCGACGGATCCGAGCGCCTCGGACCCCTCGACCGGGATGCGTCCCGCCGCGAGCCGCCCAGGATCAGGCCGCCGGCAGGCCTGCGAGCAGCGCACCGATCGCGGCGTGCACGGTCTGCCGACGGATCGACGCGCGGTCGCCCGTGAACGACAGGTCGATCGCGTCGACCCGGTCGCCGATCGCGAGTCCGACGTGCACCGTGCCGACGGGCCTGCCGTCCTGCGGGTCGGGCCCGGCGACGCCCGTCGTCGAGACCCCGATGTCGGCGGGGCGTCCGTCGACCGCCAGCGCGGTGCGCACGCCGATCGCCATCTGCCGGGCGACCTCGGGGTGCACGGCGCCCTCGCGACGCAGCAGCCCGGCGTCGACGCCGAGCAGCGTATGCTTCACGGCGGTGTCGTAGGCGACGATGCCGCCCGTGACGACGAGCGAGGCGCCGGGGACGCTCGTGAGCTCGGCGACGACGAGCCCGCCCGTGAGCGACTCGGCGACGGCGATGCGCAGGCGTCGGCGAGTGAGCTCGGCGATGAGGCGCGCGGCCGCTTCGGCCTGGAGCGCGCCCGGCCCGCTCATGCCGCCCGGCCCCGCGCGAGTCGGACCGCATCGCGTACGTAGAGCAGTCCGGACCAGACCGTGAGCACGAGGGCGAGGCCCATCGCGACCCAGTTCACCCAGAGGATCCAGTCGCCGACGATCGTCCAGAGCGGCACGAGCGCGAGCGAGATCGCGACCGATTGCACGACCGTCTTGAGCTTGCCGCCCGACGAGGCGGGTACCACGTTGCCGCGTCGGAGCTCGACCAGCCGCCAGACGGTGATGCCGACCTCCCGCACCACGATGAGGATCGTCACCCACCACCACAGCTCGCCCAGGATCGACAGGCAGACGAGCGCACCGCTCGTGAGCAGCTTGTCGGCGATCGGGTCGAGGATCTTGCCCAGGTCCGTGACGAGCCCGCGACTGCGGGCGATGTGTCCGTCGATGCCGTCGGTCGCGATGGCGACGATGAACAGCGCTGCCGCCCACCACCGCAGGGGGCCGTCGGCTCCGTCATCGGCGAGCAGCAGCCAGAAGAAGACCGGTGCGGCCAGGATCCGCACGATCGTGATCGCGTTCGGCAGGTTCCAGTTCGCCGATCGGGCGCGCCCTTCGGCGGAGGAGGTCATACGGCCAAGGATACCGGGCGCTCAGTCGCGGCCGGTGAGGCCCCAGGCGTCTTCGTCACCCTCGGCCTCGACCTCCTCGAGCCCCTCGGGGATGCGGCCGACCGGGTCGTCATAGCGGTCGTCGACCTCGTGCGCGACGGGCGCGGGCGCTGCCGCGGCGGGCGGCGCCGTCACCTGCGGCGGTGCCGCAGGCGCACTCGGCTCACCACGCAGCTTCGCGAGCACGCCCGGCAGCTGCTCAGCCGTCACGAGCACGTCGCGCGCCTTCGAGCCCTCCGAGGGACCGACGATCTCGCGCGACTCGAGCAGGTCCATGAGGCGACCGGCCTTCGCGAATCCCACGCGCAGCTTGCGCTGCAGCATCGACGTCGAGCCGAACTGCGTCGACACCACGAGCTCCGCCGCGGCGAGCAGCAGCTCCAGGTCGTCGCCGATGTCGGAGTCGATCTCCTTCCGCTCGACGGCGGCCGCGACATCCTGACGGTACTCGGGACGCGCCTGGCGCGTGACGTGGGTCACGACCTTCTCGATCTCGGCCTCGGTGACCCAGGCACCCTGCACGCGCAACGGCTTCGACGCCCCCATCGGCAGGAAGAGCGCGTCGCCCTGCCCGATGAGCTTGTCGGCGCCCGGCTGGTCGAGGATGACGCGCGAGTCGGTGACGCTCGTCACCGCGAACGCAAGTCGCGACGGCACGTTCGCCTTGATGAGGCCCGTGACGACGTCGACCGACGGCCGCTGCGTCGCGAGCACGAGGTGGATGCCCGACGCACGCGCGAGCTGCGTGATGCGCACGATCGAGTCCTCGACGTCGCGCGGGGCGACCATCATGAGGTCGGCGAGCTCGTCGACGACGACGAGCAGGTACGGGTACGGCTTGAGCTTGCGCTCGCTTCCCGCCGGCAGGATGATCTCGTCGTTCACGACGGCCTTGTTGAAGTCGTCGATGTGGCGGAAGCCGAACGACGCGAGGTCGTCGTACCGCATGTCCATCTCCTTCACGACCCACTGCAGCGCCTCGGCGGCCTTCTTCGGGTTCGTGATGATCGGGGTGATGAGGTGCGGCACGCCCGCGTACGGGGCGAGCTCGACGCGCTTCGGGTCGATGAGCACCATGCGCACCTCGCTCGGCTTCGCGCGCATGAGCAGGCTCGTGATCATCGAGTTGACGAAGCTCGACTTGCCCGAGCCGGTCGAGCCCGCGACGAGGAGGTGCGGCATCTTGGCGAGGTTCGCGACGACGTAGCCGCCGCCGACGTCCTTGCCGACGCCGATCGTCATCGGGTGCTTCGCGCCGACCGCGGCGTGCGAGCGCAGCACGTCGCCGAGGGTCACCGTCTCGCGGTCGGCGTTCGGGATCTCGACGCCGATCGCGCTCTTGCCCGGGATCGGTGACAGGATGCGCACCTCGTTCGACGCGACCGCGTAGGCGAGGTTCTTCGACAGCGCCGTGACCCGCTCGACCTTGACTCCCGGCCCGAGCTCGATCTCGTACTGCGTCACGGTCGGACCGCGCGAGAAGCCCGTGACCTTCGCGTCCACCGAGAACTGGTCGAGGACACCCGTGATCTGGCGCACGACGTCGTCGTTCGCCTGCGAACGCGACTTCGCCGGCGGCCCGGCAGCGAGGGTCGCGGCGGAGGGCAGGAAGTACGGACGGTCGGGCTGCTCCGCCGCGTCGGCGTCGGCGGGAACGAGGGATGCCTCGGCACCGGCGCCGTTCGCATCGGCCGCGAAGTCGGCCGCCGCGTCGTAGAGCGGGATCGCCTGGGTCGCACCGGCGTCGTCGCCGCGGAGCCCGATGCCGGCGTTCGAACCGTCGCCGGCGAAGTTCGCGACCGCGGATTCGGCGCGCTCGAGGTCGCCGAGCAGCTCGGTGCCGTACGCGTCGGCCCCGCCGGCCCCCTCGATGGGGCTGTCGAAGCTGCCGGCGGCGGAGCCCGCACCGAACACCTCGGTGATGCCGTCGATGCCCGACGCCTCGAACTCCGGATCTTCTTCGCGGCCCTGCGCATTTCGCCGCCACCAGGGCACGAGCCCGGGCGCGGCGTCGTCGGCATCGTCGTCGATGCCGTCGAGCTCGGTCGGGACGCTCTTCTCCTTGCGGCGACGCGACGGCTTCGCCGAGGCATCCGCTTCATCGGCGGGCACCTCGTCGGGGGCGCCGAACAGCCAGTCGTAGAGCTCGCGGAACCGCGCCGGGATCCGGTTCGGCGGCGTCTTCGTGATGATCAGGACGGAGAGCACGACGAGGAGGATCACGACGATCGCCGCGCCCACCTCGGTGATCAGCAGGATGAGCGGGGTGGCGAGCATCCAGCCGAGGATGCCGCCGGCACGCGCGAGCACCGCCATGCCGTCGCTCGGCTCGGGCTGGCCGCCGAAGATGTGGCACAACGCCGACACGCTCAGCAGGAGGAGGAGGAGCCCGATGCCGATACGCGTGTTGTCGTGCACCGAACTCGGATGCCGGAAGAGCCACACGGCGAACAGCAGCATGATGACGGGGAGCGCGAACGCCACCCTGCCGAACAGGCCGCCGAACGTCCACGAGTCGAGGGTCTGCGCGACGGGCTCGTTGATGAAGAACCACTCGACGACCGCGCCGGCGATGGCGAGCACGACGATGAAGAAGGGCAGTCCGTCGCGACGCTCGTCTTTCTGCAGCGTCTCGGGCCCGAGCGCGCGTGCGGCGCCGCCCGCGAGGTGCGCCAGCCCCATCCACGCCTTCACGAAGATGTTCGGCCCCGCCGACGTCTGGGCCGGCTTCTTCGCGGCCGCGCCGCGCGTCTGCGCCGGCAGCTTCTTCGTCGGCGCGGTCTTCGCAGATGCGGTGCGCGAGCTGCCGCCGCGGGACGAGGTGCCCGAGGCGCGCCCGTTCGACTTGGTGCCCGTAGCCATGGGGTCAAGGTTACGGCCGACGGCCGACCTCCCCCGGGAGCGCGGGGCGAGTGTCTGCGATCCGTGCTCGTGGCCGCGCCGCTCAGGCGAGCAGCGTGCGCACCATGGTGTCGCGTCGTCCGCTCGTCTCGACGACCGCGAATCCCTCGGAGCGGTAGAGCGCCGCAGCGAAGTTGCCGTGTTCGACCGACAACGCCAGCCGCGCATGGCCGGACGACCGCGCGGCATGCGCGAGCTCCTGCAACAGCGCGCGGCCGACGCCCTGCGCGCGCCACAGCGGCCGGACCCCGATGATCAACTCGGGGACCCCGCTCGCAACGAACCCGTGCGCACGACGATCGGCCGGGAACAGGCGGTACCAGGCCGCGCCGACCGGATCGCCATCGCCGTCGAGGGCGACGACGCCCCGATCGGCCGGCCGCTGCCAGCCCGCGACGTAGCCGCGGGAGACCGGGTCGGCGAGGACGTCGTGCCGAGGGCGCGCCGCTCCCTGACGCCAGTTCGCCGCCTCGACGACCATGTCGGCGAGGAACGCGCCGTCGGCCGGAGCCGCGGGGCGGAGCGAGTAGGTCGTCATGACGGGAGGGTACGGCAACCGTGTCACGGCGGTGTTACGAGCGGCTGCGGCTGGGGATCGACCGGCCGTCGCCGAGGCGCCGCGCGCGCCCGTCGGGAACGGACCGCGTCGATCGCCCGCGCACACCGCGGCGAGCGGGGCTACGCCTCGATGACGAGCGGCACGAGCATCGGGCGCCGGCGCAGTCGCCGGTTCACCCAGGTGCCGAGCGTGCGGCGCACGAGCTGCTGCAGGGCGTGCGAATCGCGCACCCCGTTCTGCGCCGCATCGGCGAGCGCTGCGACGATCTTCGGCTTGACGTCCTCGAACACGGCGTCGTCCTCGGCGAATCCACGGGCGTGGATCTCGGGGCCCGAGATGACGCGACCGGTCGTGGCATCGACGACGACGATCACCGAGATGAAGCCCTCCTCGCCCAGGATGCGGCGGTCCTTCAGATCGGCGTCGGTGATCTCGCCGACCGTCGACCCGTCGACGTAGACGAAGCCGAGGTCGAGCTGGCCGGCCTCGCGCACAACGCCGTCGGTCATGTCGTAGACCGTTCCGTTCTCGCCGATGAAGGTGTTCGCCGCGGGGATGCCGGTGTCACGGGCGAGCTTCGCATTCGCCTGCAGGTGGCGGTACTCGCCGTGGATCGGCAGCACGTTCGCCGGCTTCAGGATGTTGTAGCAGTAGAGCAGCTCGCCCGCGGCCGCGTGGCCCGAGACGTGCACCTTCGCGTTGGCCTTGTGCACGACGTTCGCACCGAGCTTCGTCAGGCCGTCGATGACGCGGTAGACCGCGTTCTCGTTGCCCGGGATGAGGCTCGAGGCGAGGATGACCGTGTCGCCCTCGCCGATCTCGATCTGGTGGTCGCGGTTCGCCATCCGGCTGAGCACGGCCATCGGCTCGCCCTGCGAGCCCGTCGACATGTAGACGATCTTGTCGTCGGGGATGTCGCCGGCCTTCTTGTAGTCGACGAGCACGCCCTCGGGCACGTCGAGGTAGCCGAGGTCGGCCGCGATCGTCATGTTGCGCACCATGCTGCGGCCGAGGAGCGCCACCCGGCGGCCGTTCGCGTGCGCCGCGTCGAGCACCTGCTGCACCCGGTGCACGTGGCTCGAGAAGCTCGCGACGACGACCTTCTTCGGCGCGCGCGAGATCACCTGGTCGAGCACGGGGCCGATCTCGCGCTCGAGCGGGGTGAAGCCCGGGACATCCGCGTTCGTGGAATCGACCATGAAGAGGTCGACGCCCTCCTCGCCGAGCCGCGCGAACTCGCGCAGGTCGGTGAGCCGGCCGTCGAGCGGCAGCTGGTCCATCTTGAAGTCGCCCGTGGCGAGCACGGTGCCCGCATCGGTGATGATCGCGACGGCGAGCGCATCGGGGATCGAGTGGTTGACCGCGATGAACTCGAGGTCGAACGGGCCGATCTCCTCGTGCTGCCCCTCTTTCACCGTGAGGGTGTACGGCGCGATGCGGTGCTCCTTGAGCTTCGCCTCGACGAGCGCGAGCGTGAGCTTCGAGCCGATCAGGGGGATGTCGCCCCGGAGCTTCAGGAGGTAGGGCACCGCGCCGATGTGGTCTTCGTGGCCGTGCGTGAGCACGACGCCGACGATGTCGTCGAGCCGGTCGCGGAGGAATCCGAAGTCGGGCAGGATCAGGTCGACGCCGGGCTGGTGCTCCTCGGGGAAGAGCACGCCGCAGTCGACGATGAGGATCTTGCCGTCGATCTCGTAGCTCGTCATGTTGCGGCCGACCTCTCCGAGGCCGCCGATCGGGATGATGCGGAGCGTCCCTGCCTCGAGCGGAGCGGGATCGATGACGGTGTCGGGCACAGTGCCCTCCTTACGTTCGCGGTGTTCAGTTCGGTGCGATGCACTCGGGCATCGCGGATGTCTCGTGGTGGGCTCGCCCGGTCAGCGGGTCGTGCCCGCGACCTTCGGCAGTGCGCCGCCGGCGGCGGCGTTGCGGTCGGGCCGGAAGTTGTGGAAGTCGACGCCCTCGACGCCGCGCACGAGGTCGATCTCGTCCTCGATGAGCGCAGCCTCCCACTCCTCGGGGCCCACGAGCGGCAGGCGCACCCGCGGGCTCGAGATGCGGCCGAGGCCGTGCAGGATGTACTTCGCCGCGACGGTGCCGGGGACGTGGGTCATGGTCGCCCGCACGAGCGGCTCGAGCCGCTGGTGCGCCTCGGTCGCGGCCTTGAGGTCGCCGCGGTTCACCGCGTCGACGATCGTGCGGTATGGCGCCGGCGCGATGTTCGCGGTGACGCCGATGAGGCCGGTCGCGCCGATCGACAGGTGCGGGAGCACGTTCGCGTCGTCGCCCGAGAAGTACATGAGGTCGGTCTGGTTGAGCACCCGGCTGACCTCGGAGAAGTCGCCCTTGGCGTCTTTCACGGCGAGGATGTTGGGGTGCTTCGCGAGCCGCAGGATGGTCTCGTACTTGATCGGCACTCCGGTGCGACCCGGGATGTCGTAGAGGATGACCGGCAGGTCGGTCGCGTCGGCGACCATGCGGAAGTGCGTGAGGATGCCCGCCTGGGTGGGCTTGTTGTAGTACGGCGTGACGATCATGATGCCGTCGGCGCCGGCCTTCTCGCTGTGCTGGTACAGCTCGATGGCGTGCGCGGTCTCGTTCGAGCCGCCGCCGGTGATGATCTTGGCGCGGCCCGCGGCCACGTCTTTGCCGACCTCGACGAGCCGGATCTTCTCGGGGTCGGTCAGGGTCGACGTCTCGCCGGTGGTTCCCGTGACGACGATGCCGTCGGCGCCTGCCGAGATGACATCGTCGATGTGCTTCTCGACCCCGGGCCAATCGACCTCGCCGTCCGCCGTCATCGGCGTGACGAGCGCGACGAGCACTTGTCCGAAGGGGTTCTCTGAGGTCACGCCCACCAGCGTATCGGTTCGGCGGGATGCCGCGTCGCCGCCCCGACTCGATGGGTCACGTCGAGCCTCGTCACGAGGGTCATCGGCTGCCGGACAAACGAGCGGGACTCCACGTGCGGTGCAGCCCGCGCGCGACGCAGGCGAGGACAGCCGCCTCGACGCGGGGCCAGTCATGGATGATCTGCGCGTAATCGAACCTCAGGGTGACGTACCCGCGTTCGGCCGCCGCGGCGTCTCGCACGAGGTCCTTGTGTCGCTTCGATGCGGTGGCCGGCGCGGGGGCGGCCCTTCCCTGCAGCGCGTCGGCGAATCCGTCCACATGGTTGCTCTTGCCATCTGCTTCGAGAATGAGCCGATCGCCGAGCACGAAGTCGACCCGGCCGACCCCGTCGATCAGTACCTGCGAGCGCAGTTCGATGCGATGGCGCCGAAGACGCAGCCGCAACAGCGACTCCAGGCCGCTGTCGGCGTCCCAGCGAGCGAAGTCGACGAGCCGACGGTGCTTCGCGGGTACCCTCGCGCGAAGGCGGCCCACGCCCGCTCGGTCGATCAGCCCCTTCCGCATCGCGGACTCGAGCGCAGCGAAGAAGGTCTCGCCGCCCCGGCACCCGAGCACCTGTGCGAGCGCGTCGACGATGGTGCCCTCCCCGAGCGCCGACCCGCTGCCCGTCCAGTGCAGCACGCATGCGCAGCCGTCATGCAGGTGACGACGCCCGTGCTCGGGCATCGAGACATGCACCCGATCGTCGTCGTCGAGCAGCCACACGCCGGCGCGTCGCAGACGCGAGATGCAGCCGAGCATCCCTCCGTGCCGCGCGGCCGTCACCACCTCGGCGGCAGCGGTCGTCGAGGCGTACACACCGGATCGAACCCGTTCGATGGCGCCTTCGCGCCGCGCCCGGCCGATGGACTTCGAATCGACACCGACCGCCAGAAGATCGGCGGTGCGCGCGACGCCGCCGAGCCGGTCGCACCAGCGCTCGACCTCATACGTGTCGATGGGCATGCAGCGATGTTGTCCTCCGGTCGAAGCCCGATCACTCTGCGAAGCCGAGCCGGTGGATCGTTGGGGAAGTCTTGCGGGTGTGGAGGACGAGTGGACTCGATCGGAATGTCGGGGAATCTCCGCGTCGAGCCGGCAGACGGACGACCGGAATCGAATTCTCCGACATCTCGTCTGCGCCGGGTCGGCCAGCACAGCCGAAATGTCGGAGGAAACCCACACGGGCCGCCTCGACTTCGCCTCGTAGCCGGAATCCTCCGACACTTCGGCGCGCACCGCGCCCGGCTGGTGGCGACACGGGGCGGGCAGCGGCGTCAGGCGCGGCGGTAGGTGAGGAAGCGGTAGCGGATGCCGCTCCGGGAGGCATGCTCGCCGGCCGGCGGGTCGACGGCGACGAGCTCGAAGCCCTCGGGCACGGCGGGGGCGTGCACGTCGCCCGGCTCGGCGGCGAATCCCCCGGTGTGCTCGAGCTCGGTCACCTCGAGGAGGTCGGCCCGGTCGATCGCCTCGGCGAACAGCTGCCCGCCGCCGATCACCCAGACCCGCTCGTCGCCGGCGACGAGCGCCAGCGCCTCGTCGAGTGATCTGGCGCGCTCGGCTCCGTCGTCGGCCCAGTCGGCCTGCCGCGTCACGACGATGTTGCGGCGCCCCGGCAGCGGACGGTACCGGGGCGAGAGCGAGTCCCAGGTCTTGCGCCCCATGATCACCGGCATGCCGAGCGTCACGGCCTTGAAGTGCGCGAGATCCTCGGGCACGTGCCACGGCATGCCGCCGTCGCGCCCGATCACGCCGCCGCCCGCCTGGGCCCAGACGAGTCCGATGCGCGGGACGCGCGACGCCGGGCCAGGCGCCGACGCTCCCGAGCGGTTCGGTGCCGGGGCATCCTCGCTCATACGGCGACGGCCGCGCGGATCGCCGGGTGGTGCTGGTAGCCCTCGACCACGAAGTCGTCGTACTCGTAGTCGAAGATCGAGGCGGGCACCCGAGCGAGGCGGAGCGTCGGGTACGGGTACGGGTCCCTGGCGAGCTGCTCGCGCACCTGCTCGACGTGGTTGTCGTAGATGTGGCAGTCGCCACCGGTCCAGACGAAGTCGCCGACCTCGAGGCCGGTCTGCGCGGCCACCATGTGGGTCAGCAGCGCGTACGAGGCGATGTTGAACGGCACACCGAGGAAGAGGTCGGCACTGCGCTGGTAGAGCTGGCACGAGAGCCGGCCGTCGGCGACGTAGAACTGGAAGAGGGCGTGGCACGGCGCGAGCGCCATGTCGGGGATGTCGGCCGGGTTCCACGCCGAGACGATGAGCCGGCGCGAATCCGGGTTCTCGCGGATCTGCGCGACGACGTCGGCGATCTGGTCGATGACCTCGCCCGACGGGGTCGGCCACGAGCGCCACTGCACGCCGTAGACGGGGCCGAGCTCGCCCTGCGCATCGGCCCACTCGTCCCAGATGGTGACGCCGTGCTCCTGCAGCCAGCCGACGTTCGACGAGCCCTGCAGGAACCACAGCAGCTCGTACGCGATCGACTTGAAGTGCACGCGCTTCGTCGTGACGAGCGGGAACCCCTTCGAGAGGTCGAACCGCAGCTGGCGGCCGAACACGCTGCGCGTGCCCGTTCCGGTGCGGTCGGTCTTCGGCTCGCCGTGCTCGAGCACGTCGCGCAGGAGGTCTTCGTACGGGGTGGCGATCGTCTCGGACATCAGGTCAAGGCTAACCCGCGGATGCCTCGTGGCGGGCGTCATTCGTCGTCACAGTCGTCGTGGCGCGGCGGAGCCGCCGTACCGTCGGTTCATGGACCTCGTCGCCGCGCTCGCCATCGGCGCCGCACTCGTCGCCGCCGCGACCGCGGTGGGGCTCGTCTGGCGCGCACGGCAGGGGCGCGCGGTCGGCGGATCGGGCGAGCGCGTGCGCCCGGCTTCGCTCGGCGTCGAAGCCGGCCGGTTCGGCGAGCGGGCGACGCTCTTGCAGTTCTCCACCGAGTTCTGCAGCCGATGCCCGGCCGCGGCGCGCCTGCTCGGCGGCATCGCCGATGAGACGCCCGGGGCCCGCCACGTCGAGGTCGACCTCACGCATCGCGCCGATCTGGCCCGCCGGTTCGACGTGACCCAGACCCCGACGACGCTCATCGTCGATGCCGACGGCATCGTACGGACGCGCATCGGCGGGGCGCCGCGCGCCGACGTGGTGCGCGCTCGACTCGACGAAGTGCTCGGGAGGCAGCATGTCGACATCCGCTGACGGACGCGAACCGGCCGGCATCGACCCTCGCGGTCCCCGCTTCGGCGCGGGCATCACGGCGGTGCTGCTGCTCGCCACGGTCGTGCTCGCCGTCGGCGGCGCCTCGGCCGCCGCCTTCTGGCTGCTCGTCGCGGTCGCCGCCCTCTTCGCGTGGGGCGCGTTCGCCGGCATCCGACGGCACCCCTACGGCCTGATCTTCCGGAAGCTCGTGCGACCCGGGCTCGCGCCGCCCGCCGAGCTCGAAGACCCGCGACCGCCGACCTTCGCACAGGGCGTCGGCTTCGCCGTGACGCTCGCGGGCATCGTGCTCGCCCTGCTCGGCGCTCCGCTCGCCGTGCCGATCGCGGCGGCGATCGCGTTCTTCGCCGCCTTCCTCAACTCGGTCTTCGGCTTCTGCCTCGGCTGCTGGCTGTACCTCTGGCTCGTGCGGGCCCGGGTGATCCGGACGGCGTGAGCCTGCGGCATCCACAGCCGTCGAACCCGCCTGCCGACGGCCCCTGCTCCCCCGCTAGGCTGGGAGCCCGGCTCGAAGTGGAGGATCCCGATGGCACTCACCAGTGAAGCGACCACCGTCTGGAAGGGCACCCTGTTCGAAGGGTCGGGCGACGTCGCCCTCGACTCCTCGGGGCTCGCGAACTTCCCCGTCAACTGGAAGGCGCGCGCCGAGGGCGTCGCCAACACGACGAACCCCGAAGAGCTCCTCGCCGCGGCGCACTCGTCGTGCTTCTCGATGGCCCTCTCGCTCGCCCTCGCCGAGGCCGGAAACCCCGCGGAGAGCATCCAGACGACCGCTGCCGTGACCTTCGAACCCGGCAAGGGCGTGCTCGGCAGCCACCTGCTCGTGAGCGCACGCGTGCCCGGCCTCAGCGAGGCCGAGTTCGAGGCGTTCGCGAACGACGCGAAGGCGGGATGCCCGATCTCGCAGGCGCTCGCCGGCATCCCGATCACGATCGAAGCCGAACTCGCCTGATCGATGCGGGTCCTGATCGCCGGTGCCACGGGCTTCATCGGCACCACGTTCTCGGCCCGGCTCCGCGAACGCGGCCACGAGGTCGTCCGTCTCGTGCGCCGTCGCGCGCACGAGGCAGACGAGGTGTCCTGGTCGCCCGCCGCGGGCATCATCGACTTCACCGTGATGGATCGCGTCGACGCGGTCGTGAACCTCGCCGGCGCCTCGCTCGCGCGACTGCCGTGGACGAAGCGCTACCGCGACGAGATCCTCGAGTCGCGGATCGGCGCGACTCGCACGCTCGCCGACGCGATGCGCAAGGCCCGCACGCCGCCGTCGGTCTTCCTCAGCGCGTCGGCGGTCGGGTACTACGGCGACCGCCCCGGCGAGCTGCTCACCGAGTACTCCAGCGCCGGAAGCGGGTTCCTCGCCCAGGTCGTCGGCCGGTGGGAGGCCGCGGCATCGCTCGCTCCCGAAGAGACCCGCACCGTGCTCGTCCGCACCGGCCTCGTCGTCGGCTCGGGCGGCGGGGCGTTCCAGCGGGTCGCGACGCTCACGAAGTTCGGCCTGTCGAGCCGACTCGGCACGGGTGGCCAGCACTGGCCGTGGATCGCCCTCGACGACGAGGTCGGCGCGCTCGTGCACCTGCTCGACTCGAAGCTGTCGGGGCCGGTCAACTTCGTCGGGCCGACCCCGGCGACGGCGGACCGGGTGATGCGCGCCATGGCCGAGCGGATGCGGCGCCCGCACGCGTTCGGCGTACCCGAGAAGGTGCTCGAGCTCGCGCTCGGCAGCGCGGCCGACGAACTGCTGCTCGCGAGCCAGAAGGTCCGGCCGCAACGGCTCATCGACGACGGCTACCGATTCGCGCACACGACCGTCGAGTCGGCGATCGACGCGATGATCAGCGCTGCCGGCGGTCGAGCTCGATAGCGGTGCGCACCGCCTGCCGCGCACGACGGCGGTCGCCGGCCGCGTCGTACGCGAGGCCGAGCCGCAGCCAGGCCCGCCACGACGCCTCGTAGGCCTCGACCTCGGCCTTGAACCGGCCGAACTCGGCGTCGGCGGCGTCGCGGTCGGCGCGCCCGCTCGGGCGCAGCGGCAGGCCGAGGTCGGTACCGCCCTCGTCGTGGAGTCGCCGGATGAGTTCCTGCGAGCGGATGCCGAACGCGAGCTCGCGCCAGAGCGCCCACGCGGCGATGATCGGCAGCACGAGGAGCGCGATGCCGATGACGATCGCGACCGGCTCGCCCGTGCCCATGAACTGCACGGCGCGCCACCCGACGAGCGCGAGGTAGAGCGCGAGCAACGCCGCCATGATCAGCGCGCCCGACTTCGCGGTGAGCGCCCGGCGGCCGCCGGCCGCGGTCATCGGGCGCCGGCAGGCGCGCCGCCTGCGAGGTCGAGGTCGAGCAGGGCGTCGAGGCCGACGCTCACCCCGGATGCCTCGGTCGCGCGCCGCAGCGCGAGCAGGATGCCCGCCTCGTACGAACTCGGCGAGAGCGTCGAGTGGGTGAAGGTCAGGGTCTCGCCGTCGCCGCCCATGACGACGCGCTGCTCGGCGAGCGTGCCCGCCATGCGCAGGCTGTGCACGGGCACGCCGGAGACGAGCTGGCCGCGGGCGCGCTGATCGGCATGCGGCGCCGAGACCGGGCCGGCGGCGCCGCGCGCCTCGCCGATGAGTTCTGCGGTGCGCACGGCGGTGCCTGAGGGCGAGTCGACCTTGCCCGCGTGGTGCGCCTCGATGATCTCGATCGAATCGAAGTACGGGGCAGCGAGCGCGGCGAACGCGGTCGCGAGCACGCTGCCGATCGAGAAGTTCGGCACGAACAGCACGGCACCGGCGTCGTCGTGTCCGCGGACGAACTTCGTGATCTCGGCGATGCGGTCGCGCGACCAGCCCGAGGTGCCGACGACGATGGGGATGCCTGCGCCTGCGGCGAACTCGACGATGGCGGGACTCGCCGCCGGATGGGTGACGTCGAGCGCGACGTCGGCGCCGAGCATCTCGTCGAGGCTCGATCCCGAGCCGAGCGCAGCGTGGAGTTCGAGGTCGTCGGCCGCCTCGATGAGTCGGATCGCCAGCTGCCCCATCTTGCCCGTGGCTCCGGCCACGGCGACCTTGATCGTCACCCGTCGAGTCTACCGAGGCCCGTGCTCCACGCAGCCGCGTCCCGAATATGCTCGACGCATGCTGCGATACCGCGAGGCCGCCGTGACCGATCCCGACGCCCACGACTTGCTCGAGGCGTACTTCGCCGAGCGCGCGGCGGGCTTTCCCGCCGAGCAGGGCGAGTACCGCCCGACCTGGCCGGATGCCTCGCAGTTCACGCCGCCCGCCGGCGTGTTCCTCGTCGTGATCGACGACGAGCGGGGCGGCGAGCTCGTCGGCTGCGGCGGCGTCCGGCGCATCCAGCGTCGCCCCGAGACCTATGAGATCAGGTTCGAGGTCAAGCACCTCTGGCTCGCCCCGGCCGGCCGGGGTCGTGGCGAGGGCAAGCGGCTGCTCGCGGAGCTCGAGCGACGGGCGATCGAGTTCGGCGCGCAGGAGCTCGTGCTCGACACGAACGCCTCGCTCGAGGCGGCCGGCGGTCTCTACCGCTCGGCCGGATACGTCGACATCGAGCCGTACAACGCGAACCCGAACGCGACGAACTGGTACGGCAAGCCGGTCGGCGCCGATCTGTAGGGAGCACCCGTCGACACGCCGAGGGCACGGGCGCGACGCGCCGTGCGCGGCTGGAATGTTCCTCCACGGGTGCACGGTGCGAGCGAGCCTGGGTGGGGGCGAGCCCGGGTGGGAGCGTGCGGCTCAGATGGAGAACGGCTCCGGCAGGCCGGTGCGGAGCTCGGGCGGCAGGTGCGCGAGGTCGTTGTGCACCACGAGGCTCCACGGTCGCCCGGGCTTCTGCGTCAGCACGGTGAGCCCGGCGTTGGCCTGGTTGATCGAGACCCAGCGCCAGTCGGGAGCGCCGAGCACCTCGCGGACGAACCAGCCGATCACGAAGTTGTGCGTGATGAGCAGCTCGTGCCGGTCGTCGCGGTGCGAGCGCAGGAATTCGGCGACCGCATCGGCCATCTGCGCGTTGCCGGCTTCGATCTCGTCCTCGGTCACGGAGCCGAAGAACGGGTCGTAGAACTTCGGCGTCTCGGGGGCGGGCCCCGAGGGGATGCAGTCGAACAGGAGCGGAGACGGCTCGGGGTTCAACGCCGGCATCTTCGCCGCGATGATCTCGGCGGTCTCGGTCGCCCGCTGCAGCGGCGAGTGCCACGCGTGGTCGAACGGGATGCCGCCGAGCCGCTCGGCGAGGAGCTCCGCCTGACGGCGACCACGGGGTGACAGCGGGCCGTCGGGCAGGCCGTGCTCGGCGTCGAGCTGCTCGCCGTGCCGCACGAGATAGAGGTGATGTGCCAAGGGTTCGTTCCTGTACTGCTCGTCGGGTCGCGTCAGGCGACGTCGGTGCTCGGCGCGAGCTGGTCGATCGCGCCGGTGAACGCCGTCTCGTCGATCGCACCCACGGCGACCAC
>NZ_JBSHHD010000034.1:0-45560 GCF_053618155.1 Agromyces sp. NPDC055658
CTTGCCGCCCCGCCCCGCCGACGAACGCACCCCGCCCGTGACCGGATCCTCCGTTCCGCGGGCGAGGCCGTGTGCGCGGATGAGCGGCTGCATGCGCTCACCGAGCCAGCGGCGGTACTCCTTCGGCGCGTAGGCGTTGGTGCCGTAGTACATCGACCGGTACTTCGGCACGAGCTCGGGGTGGGCGCGCTCGAGCCACTGCATGAACCAGGGCTTCACGGCTCCGCGCAGGTGCAGCGCCGTGTACAGGACGCTCGACGCGCCGGCTGCCTTGGCCTGACGGAGTGCCTCGTCGAGGTGGGCGCGGGTGTCGGTGAGGTAGGGCAGGATCGGCATGAGGAAGACGGCGCAGTCGAGCCCCGCCTCACGTACCGCCGTGACGGTCGCGAGTCGCGCCCTGGTCGACGGCGTGCCCGGCTCGATCGACTGCTGCAGCTCGGGGTCGTAGATCGCGATCGACATCGCGAGGTCGACCGGCACGTGCTCGGCGGCGGCGGCGAGCTTCGGCAGGTCGCGGCGCAGCAGGGTGCCCTTCGTGAGGACGCTGAACGGCGTGCCGCTCGCCGTGAGCTCGTCGACGATGCCCGGCATGAGCTCGTAGCGCCCCTCGGCCCGCTGGTACGGGTCGGTGTTCGTACCCAATGCGACGGACTCGTGCCGCCACGACGGCCGGGCGAGTTCGCGCCGGAGCACCTCGGCGACGTTGACCTTCACGATGATCTGCCGATCGAAGTCATCACCGGCATCGAGGTCGAGGTAGCTGTGGGTCGGGCGAGCGAAGCAATTGTGGCTCACCACCCCGTTCGCGATGAAGTCTCCGGTCGACGTCGTGATGTCGAGCATCTCGAGTTGCGTACCGAGCGGTTCGACCGACACCACGCGGAGGTCGGCCATTGTCTTGACCGTGGTGCCGGCGAGCGCAAGCTTCCGCTTGATCGCAGGCCGGCTGATCGAGAAGAAGTCGTTCCGTGCGCGGAGTCCGCCGCGCACCCGAACGCTCGACACCCCGTTCGCGCGGGCGGGCTCACGGACGTACGGAATGTCGAAATGCGACAGCGAGCGCTCGACTGCGGTGAGGACGACATCGTCTGAATTGCTGATGCGCAGCACGCCCCGAGCACACGAGCCTTCGGCGTCGAAGATGCCGGCGAGATACCCTGCACGCCACGCCTCGGCCGGATCCTGCGGCCACTCGATGATGGAGCCGACGGCGTCGAAATCCCTGGACTTCGAAGTTCGGATCGCCGCCATCTCTCGGCGGGTGGCCGTGGCGGGAGTGAACCGGAATTGCGACGTCATCACCCCGAAGTGTTCAAGGAATCGGCGCGAGCGCGACAGCGCCTCGTCGTCAGCGAGCGCCAGACGAACGCGGTGGGCGACCAACGCCCCACCTGTCGCACGCGGGTGGATCCGTCGAAGCATCATGCCGTCGCCGCGAATCATGCCCGTCAGATATCCACGGCGATAATCGTCGGACGCGGTCGATGGAACCGGTCTCCCAGACATTGCGCCGAATCCGATGAGGCGGTCGTCGACGGTGAGATACGGTCGACCCGGCCCGCCTGCCATCGCTCCGGTGACGTACTTCCATCCGCGCTCCGTGAGGAATCGGTGGTCGCCGCTCGCGACGAGAACAGTACCGTCGGCCAGGCGAATGCGGTACGCGGCCTTACGAGTCGCCCATTTGGCCAGCACGATCGTTTCCACGTACTTCCGGTACCGACCGATCTGCCGTGTGCCCATGACCTCGTCACCGACCTCGACGTCGGAGAGCGCCTTGGTTCGACCGTCGGCCATCATGATGGCCGTCGAGGGCTCCAGGCAGTACACGCACGCGTGACTGCAGCCCCGATACGGGTTGATGGTCCAGCCGAACGGCATCATCGACGGGCCCGGCACCCGGTTGAGCGCCGACTTCGCGAGCACCTCGTGGAACGTGATGCCCGCGAACTCGGGCGTCTGCACCGAGCGCACGAGATTGTTGAGCCGGGCGAGGCCGGGCAGCGCATCGACCTGGTCGACGCCGAGTTCCTGCCCGCTCCATCTCATTCGTACATTCGAACATGTATTCGAGTTCGGCGCAAGCGACACCCGGCACGGCGTCCGCATTCCTCATTCGAGTCTCGTCCAAATTCGGGCGAGAGTCGAATGCGATTCCGAGCGAGGTCGCCTGCATCGGACGGTGCGGATGGATGCCTCGGGCCCGGCCCCGAGGCATCCGCTCGCTCAGTTCCCCACCGCGGCCGGAACGGCGGCGCCCGCGTGCAGCTCGAGCCGCTCCCCCGCCCAGCGCCGGCGGAGCCAGCGATCGTGGCTCGCGATGACGACGGCGCCGGGGTAGCCGCCGAGGGCCTCCTCGAGGTCGGTCGCGAGTGCGAGAGACAGGTGGTTGGTCGGCTCGTCGAGCAGGAACACGTGCGGCGGCCGCGCGATCACGAGCGCGAGGGCGAGCCGCCGCTGCTGCCCGACCGACAGCGTGCCGAGCGGCCGCTCGAGATCACGCGGCGCGATGAGCCCGAGACTCGAGAGCGGCACCTGGCCGGCGCGGCGTTCGCCGAGCACCCGTTCATAGAGCGCGCGCGGCGTCGCCGACGGGTCGGCGAAGCGCACGTCCTGCTCGAGCAGCTGCACCCGCAGCCCCTTGCGCCGGTGCACGGTACCGCGATCGGGCGCGAGCCCGCCCGCGAGCACGCCCAGCAGCGTCGACTTGCCCGCGCCGTTCGCACCCGTGACGAGGAGCCTCGTGAGCGGTGCGAGCTGCAGCTCGTCGAGGCGCAGTCGCCCCTCGACCTCGAGGTCGGCGACCTGCACGAGCAGGCCGGCGGCCTCCTCGAGCGCGTGCGAACCCGCGGGGATCCCGGCGAACTCGAGCGGCGACGGGGGTTTGCGCACCTGCTCGCGCTCGAGCGTCTCGAGTCGCTGCTCCGCGTTGCGCACGCGACGCGCGACCGTGCGCGCGACGTTCTCACCCTTGAAGTGGCGGATGAACTTGTCGTTGTCGGTCGCCGCTCGGCCGTACGCGACGTTCCGCGCCGTGTCGGCGACTGCCGCGCGCAGGCGCTTCAGCTCCTCCTGCTCGTCCTCGTACTGGCGCTGCCAGCGGGCCCGCTCGTCGGCCTTCACCGCGAGGAACTCGCTGAATCCGCCGCCGAACACCGTGCCGCCCGAGGCGCTCAGCACCTCGCTGCTGCTCGCGCCGCGACCGGCCGCGGCTGACGCGGCGAGCGCGCCCTGCCGCCCCGGGTCGAGGTCGATGAGCCCGGTCGCCGCCCGGTCGAGGAACGCCCGGTCGTGGCTCGCGAAGAGCACGGGTCCTCGCCAGGCTCGGAGCCGCGACTCGAGGAAGTCGGCGGCGGCGTCGTCGAGGTGGTTCGTCGGCTCGTCGAGCAGCAGCGCCTCGGGCGCCGAGAGCAGCAGCGCGGCGAGCGCGAACCGCGAGCGTTGGCCGCCCGAGAGCTCGTCGATGCGGCGGTCGAGGCCGAGGCCGGCGACGCCGAGCCCCTCGAGCAGTTCGTCGCGGCGCGTCTCGGCCGTCCAGACCTCCGCACGCTCGGCGGCGTCGAGTGCCGCCGCGTACCGGGAGGAGGCGGCCTCGGCGTCCGCGCCGCCGAGTGCGACGGCGGCGGCGTCGAGCTCGCGCTCGATGGCCCGGACCTCGGCGAGCGCCGACTCGAGCACGAGGCCGACTCGCGCGTCGGGCGAGAACGGCACTTCCTGTTCGAGCAGCGCGGTGCGGCGCGGCCGGGTCAGGCGACCGGAGACGGATGCCTCGTCGGGCAGGCCCGACGGCGAGGCATCCCCGTCGTGGTCGCCCGCGAGGAGCCGGAGCAGCGTGGACTTGCCCGCCCCGTTCTCGCCGATGAGGCCGACGCGCTGGCCCGGCGCGACGGTGAAGCCGAGATCGCCGAAGATGCGCCGATCGGGGAAGGAGACCGACAGTCCGTCGGCCCGGAGATGGTTGGAAAAGGAGAGTTGTACCGGCATGGAGACCGCCGTTCGCGGAAGGCCTCCGAACGGTCGCCGGTTATCGCGGTTGCGTGCGCGACGACCGTTCGGAGGCAGGAGAGTTCCCGCCGGGCATTGCCGAGATGGGTGCGCAGAGCGCCGTCGCGATCAGTGGGCGTTCGTCAACCCCCGTGAGCACACCCGATGTCTACGGCGCCTCAGGCGCGGGACGGTGGGCTGTACTCACTTCATAGCGGGATCGACCGTAGCAGACGGTCGCACGACGGCGCAAGCGCCCGTCGAGTCAGGCGGTGAGCCCCAGGACGTCGGCGGTGGCCTTCAGCGACGCCTCGGCCGCGGCCGGGTCGTCGGACAGGCGCATGCCGTAGCTCGGGATCATCTCGCGCAGCTTCGGCTCCCAATCAGCCATGCGGTCGGGGAAGCAGCGACCCAGCACGTCGAGCATGATGGGCGCGGCCGTCGAGGCGCCCGGCGATGCGCCGAGCAGGCCCGCGATCGTGCCGTCGGCGCCCGTGATGACCTCGGTGCCGAACTGCAGCACGCCGCCCTTCGCGCCGTCCTTCTTCATGACCTGCACGCGTTGGCCGGCGGTGATGAGCTCCCAGTCGCCGGTCTTCGCCGTCGGCATGAACTCGCGCAGCGCCTTCATCTTCTTCTCGCGGTTGGCCATGAGCTCGCCGACGAGGTACTTCACGAGATCGAAGTTCTTGAGGCCGACCTGGATCATCGGCCAGATGTTGTGCAGGCGGATCGAGAACGGCAGGTCGAACCAGGTGCTCGTCTTCAGGAACTTGGGCGTGAAGCCGGCGTACGGGCCGAACAGCAGGGCGGTCTCGCCGTCGACGACGCGGGTGTCGAGGTGCGGCACCGACATCGGCGGAGCGCCGACGGCGGCCTTGCCGTAGACCTTCGCCTGATGCTGGGCGACGATCTTCGGGTCGGTGGTGCGGAGGAACTGGCCCGAGATCGGGAAACCGCCGAAGCCCTTGATCTCGGGGATGCCCGAGTGCTGCAGCAGGGCGAGCGCACCACCGCCGGCGCCCACGAACACGAAGCGCGCGCGCACCGTCTTCGGGGTGTTGCCCACGGTGTGGCGCAGCCGCAGCTTCCAGGTTCCGTCTTTCTTGCGCTTGAGCCAGGTGACCTGGTGGTTCGTCTGGATCGACGCGCCGCGCGCGGCCATGTCGTGCATGAGGTACTTGGTGAGGGCGCCGAAGTCGACGTCGGTGCCCGCCTCGATGCGCGTCGCGGCGACGCGCGCCTTCGGATTGCGCTTCTTCGCGAGCAGCGGCGTCCACTCGGCGATGCGCTCGAGGTCTTCCGTGTACTCGAGGTCGGGGAACAGCGGCTCGTCCTTGAGCGCGGCGACGCGCTTGCGCAGGTACTCGATGTTCGCCTTGCCGCGCACGAAGGTCATGTGCGGCGTCGAGTTGATGAAGTTGTGCGGCTCGGGCAGCGCACCCTGGGCGACGAGGTACGCCCAGTACTGGCGGCTGATCTGGAACTGCTCGTTGATGGAGACGGCCTTCGCCGCGCTCACCGTGCCGTCGGGGTTCTCGGGCATGTAGTTGAGCTCGCACAGGGCGGCGTGGCCGGTGCCCGCGTTGTTCCACGCGTTGGAGGACTCCTGCGCGACCTCGCCGAGTCGCTCGTAGAGGCGGATCGTCCAATCGGGCTGCAACTGGGAGATCAGGGAGCCGAGCGTCGCGCTCATGATGCCCCCGCCGATCAGCACGACGTCGACGGTTTCCTCTGAATTCACGGATTCCAGTCTAGATGGGCGGGGAGGGTGCCCTTGACCGGGGTACTCTTCGCCCCGGATCTCAGCCGAGCTGGGGCAGCCCTCGCTCGTCGAGCGGCCAGCCCGGGTTGTGCGCCAGCTCCCACAGGTTGCCGTCGGGGTCGGCGACGTACCCGCTGTACCCGCCCCACTCGGTCGCGGCCGCGGCCTTCGAGATCGAGCCGCCGGCGAGCACCCAGTCGCCGATCGCCTCGTCGACCTCGTCGCGCGAGCCCAGGTTGATCGCGAGTGCGACGGCGCGGAAACCGGGCGCGTTCGCGTGGAACGTGCCCAGCGCCGCGTCCTTCGCGAGCTCGGCGGTCTCCCAGAGGGCGACGACCCCGCCCGGGGTCGCGAAGAAGGTGATCTCGCCGGGCACCGAGGACCGGGCCTCGTGCCAGCCGAGCCGGTGGTAGAAGGCGGTCGCCGCCTCGACGTCGGCGACGCCGAGCGTGACGAGCGAGAATCGCTGCGGGATGCTCATGGGCCGAGCGTACGCCCCGGCATCGACGACGTCACGCGTCGAGCAGCGCCGGCTCGGCCGCCGTGACCGCCGACACGGCCGCTCGTGCACGCACGAGCGCGGCGCCGTCGCCGCCGGCGGCCTCCAGCGCGAGCAGTGCCGCCCCGACGATGGGGGCATCGTCGACGACGCTCAGGCGCGCGAGCGGCGCGGCCGCCGCGAGTTCCGAGCGGATGCCTCGGAGCAGGCGTTCGTCGCGCGATCGCGCGATGCCGCCGCCCAGCACGACCGGGATCTCGCGGTCGAGCAGCTCGAGCCTCGTGAGGCAGGCCCGCGCGAAGTCCGCGAGCTCCGTCGCCTGCCGGTCGACGAGACCGATCGCGACGGCGTCTCCGGCCCGGGCCGCCTCGAACACCGCGGGGGCGAGCGAGATCAGCTCCGAGGCATCCCGTTCGCCGAAGTGCAGGCCCTCGATCAGCTCACCGACCGAGCCGACGCCGAGGCGCCGCTCGATCTCGCCGACCAGCGCCGTCGACGGGCCGCGCCCGTCGACCGCGCGGGCGGCGTGCCAGAGCGCCGCCTCGCCCAGGCCGGAACCGCCGCCCCAGTCGCCCGAGAGCGACCCGAGCGACGGGAAGCGCACCTCGGCGCGGTCGGCGCGGAGTCCGATCGCGTTCACGCCCGTGCCGCACACGATCGCGACGGCGTCGGGTTCGTCGGTGCCGGCGCGCAGCAGCGCGTACAGGTCGTTGTCGACCGTCACCGAGGCCGCAGCCCAGTCGCACCGGCCGATGGCCGCCTCGTACCGCTCGATCTCGATGGGCAGGTCGAGCCCCGAGAGGTAGAGCCCCGCGTGGACGACCGGGCGACGGCCCGCGACCGCCCGCACGAGCTCGTCGACCACCGCGGCCGAGGCGTCGAGCCCGTCGAAGTGGGGGCTCGAGCCCGGACCGCGACGATGCTCGACGAGCGTGCCGTCGAGCTCGAGCGAGACGGCATCGGTCTTGGAGCCGCCGCCGTCGACCGCGACGACGAGCGGCACGCCGCCCCGGCCGGTCATGCCCACTCCAGGAAGCGGGCGTTCTCGGCCATGAGCAGGTCGGTGAGCCGTTCGGCCCGCTCGTGCTGCAGCACGAGCGGGTGCGCCCGCATCGCGCGCAGGACGCGGTCGCGTCCGCCGTGCACGGCCGCGTCGAGCGCGAGCCGCTCGTAGCCCGCGACCGCCGAGACGAGGCCCGAGATGTCGTCGGGCAGCGGCGCGACCGGTTCCGCGACGAATCCCCCGTCGCGGAACACGGCCGGCACCTCGATCACGTGATCGTCGGGCAGGAAGGGCAGCACGCCGTCGTTCCGGAGGTTCACCACCCGCGACCGGCTCGCGCCGTCGCGCATCGCGGCGAGCAGCTCGATCGCGGCCTCCGAGTAGTACGCCCCGCCGCGACCCTCGAGCGCGGCGGGCTTCTCGTGCTGCGACTCGTCGGCGTAGAGCTCGAGCAGCTCGCGCTCGATCGCCTGCACCGCCTCGGCCCGCGTCGGCTCGGCGAGCTGCTCGCGCAGCACCTCGTCGTGGGCGTAGTAGTACCGCAGGTAGTACGAGGGCACGACGCCGAGCTGTGCGAGCAGCTCGGGTGCGAGGTGCACCTCGTCGGCCAGGTCGCCGAGCCGGTCGGCGAGGAGGTCGGGAAGCCGGTCGCGCCCGTCGATCGTGACGCTGCGCTCCCAGGTGAGGTGGTTGAGCCCGACGTGGCCGAGGTGCACGCGGTCGTGCTCGACGCCGTAGAACGACGCGTAGCGACGCTGGAACCCGATCGCGACGTTGCAGAGGCCGACCGCACGGTGCCCGGCCTCGAGCAAGGCGCGGGTCACGATGCCGACCGGGTTCGTGAAGTCGACGATCCAGGCGTCGGGCTTCGCGTGCCGGCGCACGGCCTCGGCGATGCGCAGCACCACGGGGACCGTGCGCAGCGCCTTCGCGAGGCCGCCGGGCCCGGTGGTCTCCTGACCGATGCAGCCGACCTCGTGCGGCCAGGTCTCGTCGGCGTGGCGCGCGTGCTGCCCGCCGACCCGCAGCTGGACGAGCACCGCGTCGGCGTCGGCGACGCCCGCGACGAGATCGGTCGTGCCGATCACGCGCGCGGGGTGACCGGCGTGGGCGAGCATGCGCCGCGACATCCCGGCGACGAGGGCGAGACGGTGCTCGTCGGGGTCGACGAGCCGGATCTCCTCGAGCGGCAGCGTCTCGCGCAGCCGGGCGAAGCCGTCGATGAGCTCGGGGGTGTAGGTGGATCCACCGCCGACGATGGCGAGTTTCATGTCTCCTCATTCCGCTGGAAGCAGGCTGGCGCGCAGGTGCTGCGCGCCGGTGTGGTCGACCGCCGGATGCCTCGCGGCATCCGTGTCGGTGGTGTGAGGTGCGGGCGCGTCAGCCCGCGAGCGAGATATCGGCCTCGAGCTGGTCCCTGATCTGTTCGACGAGCTGCTGCCGGGCGCCGAGCAGGACCGGCTGCACGCCGGTGCCGCTCGTGCGCACCACGACCCTCGGATGGTCGGCCGGGTCGATCCGTTCGGCGACGAGCGCGGCGAGCCGGGCCCCGCCGGCCGTGCCGGTCGGACCGCCGAGCACGATCATCGCCGGGTCGAGGATCGCGAGCAGCGGATGCACGGCGAGCGCCACCCGATCGGCGAGCGAGGCGAGCGCGACATCGTCTTCCGCGAGCCGCGGCAGCGCAGTGGCGAGCGGCCTCCCGGCGGCGCCGAGGAGCCTGGCCACCGCCGGCCCGCCCAGCAGGTCGGTGAGGTCGTTCGCCTCGGGGGCGAGCTCGGCCGCGGCCCTCGGCACGCCGAGGTAGCCGATCTCGCCCGCGCTGCCCGACGCGCCGCGATGCACGACGCCCCCGAGGTCGACGCCCACCCCCAGTCCGTCGCCGATCCAGAACAGGGCGAAGCTCGCGGCGTCCTGCGCGGCGCCGACCGCGCGCTCGGCCATGGCCGCCAGGTTCACGTCGTTGTCGATCGTCGCGGCGAGCCCGAGGGCGGCCTCGATCCGTTCGCGGGCGCCGACCGCCGGCCAGCCCGGGAGCGTGTCGGTGAGCGAGAGCTCGTCTCCGTCGACGGAGAACGCGGCCTGCACGCCGATGACGACGCGGCTGACCGACGAACGATCGAGGCCCGCGGCTTCGCAGGCCGCCGCCACCGCCGCGCGGACGTCGCCCTCTGGGGTTCGCCCCGAGGATGCCGCCTCGATCTCGACGATCGGGTGATCGCCGTCGATCGCGTCGACGACGACCGCCTGGATGGCGCCGGCCACGATCGAGATCGCGACGCCCGTGATGCGATCGACCCGCACGCCGTAGCTGACGGCGTTCGGACCGCGGCCCCCCGAGACCTCGCCCACCGGGTGGATGAGGCCGACCCGCTCGAGCCGGGTGATCATCTGCGTGGCCGTCGGCTTGGACAGCCCCGACAGTGCACCGAGCTTCGAGCGGGTGAGCGGACCGTGCTCGAGGAGGAGCCGGAACGCCGTGCGGTCGTTGCGCGCGGCGAGCCACGTGGGCGTGCCCGGATCGATCTGGTTCATGCCGTCCCTCCCCTGGTGCGGATCGCACTGTCGCAACTCTATCTAAAAACGTTCTTTACTGAATTGACATTCAACCGCCGTTCCGCACTTCGTCACGAAGCCGCCCGAGGCGATCGGGGTCGGCCGCCGCCTCGAGCAGCGTCTTCGTGTACTCGTGCTGCGGATCGAGGATCACCCGCTCGCTCGGACCGCGCTCGACGATCTCGCCGCGGTACATGACCAGGATCTCGTCGGAGAAGTGCCGCGCGGTCGCCAGGTCGTGCGTGATGTAGAGCACGCCGAGCTGCTCCTGCCGCTGGAGTTCGGCGAGCAGGTTCAGCACCCCGAGCCTGATCGACACGTCGAGCATCGACACCGGTTCGTCGGCGATGATGAACCTCGCGCCCGGAGCGAGCGCCCTGGCGATCGCCACGCGCTGCCGCTGGCCGCCCGACAGCTCGTGCGGCCGCCGATCCGCGAAGGTCGACGCGGGCGACAGCCGCACCCGTTCCAGCAGCTCGTCGACGCGCGCACCGATCTCCTTCGACGAGAGCCTCGGATGGTGGATCCGCAGGGGCCGCTCGAGGTGGTGCCGGATCGGATGGAACGGGTTCAGCGACCCGAACGGATCCTGGAAGACCATCTGCACGTCGCGCCGGTAGCTCGCGAGCCGCGAGCCGCCCGTCGCGCTCGGCGCCCCGTCGAGCAGGATCTCGCCCGAGCTCGGGGCCTCGAGCTTCGCCATCATGCGGGCGATCGTCGACTTGCCCGAGCCGCTCTCGCCCACGAGGGCGATCGTGCGGCCGGGTTCGAGGGTGAACGAGACGTCCCTGACGGCGTGCAGGATGCGCGACTTCACCCCGCTGCGCAGGCGGAAGTCCTTCACGAGATTGCGGGCCTCGAGGCTCGCCGAAGTCGCGCTCGTGCCGCTCGTCGCCGTGCCGTGCGCGCTCATGCGGCACCTCCCTCGACGGCGCCCGACCCGACGCCGGTCCTGATGAAGTCGCCGCGATCCCCCCGCAGGCTCGGGAAGCTCGAGAGCAGGCGCTTCGTGTACTCGTGCGATGGGGTGCGGTAGATCTCCTCCGCCGTGCCCTGCTCGACGATCCGCCCCTCGAGCATGATCGCGATGCGGTCGCTGATCTCGATCAGCAGCGGCAGGTCGTGCGTGATGAAGACGACGGCGAACCCCAACCGCTCGCGCAGCCGCATGATCTCGCGGATGATCCCCCGCTGCACCACCACGTCGAGCGCGGTCGTCGGCTCGTCCATGATCATGACCTGCGGGTCGAGGGCGAGGGCCATCGCGATCATCACGCGCTGCCGCATGCCGCCCGAGAGCTCGTGCGGGAAGCTCGACAGCCGTGCCGGGTCGACGCCCACGAGACTCAGCAGCTCGGCGCTCCTCGCCTCGCGCTCGGCGCGCCGCATGCCGGGCCGGTGCGTCGTGAACACGTCGTGCAGCTGCTTCCGCACGCTCATGACCGGGTTCAGCGAGTTCATCGACCCCTGGAACACCATCGACACCTTGCTCCACCGGAAGGTGCGGAGCGCCTCGCCGTCGAGCCCGACGACGTCGATGTCGCGCCCCGAGGCGTCGTGGAAGACCACCTCGCCGCCCGTCATGAGGGCGGGCGCCTTGAGCAGGCGGTTCAGCCCGTAGGCGAGCGTCGTCTTGCCGCAACCCGACTCCCCCGCGAGTCCGAGGATCTCGCCGCGATGCAGGGTGATCGACGCGCCGCGCACCGCCTTCACGGGCGGCTCCACCTCGTACTCGATCGACACGTCCCGGGCGGTCAGCACGGGCTCGCCGCGTCGGGAGGGGTCGATTCCGGTGACGCCGGCCTCGACGGGGATGCCGGTGCGGTCGATGCCGTTCGCACGGCCGGCGCGGCTCATGCGAACGCTCCCGTGTCGGCGACGCCCTTACCGGCCTTCGCAGCCTGTCGCTGGCGCTTGGCGTTCTCGGGTGCGAGCCTGAGCTTCGGGTTCACGACCTCGTCGATCGCGAAGTTGATGAGCGACAGCCCAGCACCGAGTGCGGCGATGATGAGGCCGGGCGGCACGAACCACCACCAGGCGCCGGTGCCGACGGCCTGCCCGGTCTGGGCGTCGTTGAGCATCGTGCCGAGGGTGATCGACCCGGTCGGCCCGAGCCCGAGGTACGAGAGGCCGGCCTCGCCGAGCACCGCGAAGATCACGCCGAAGATGAACTGGGCCGCGAGCAGCGGCACGAGGTTCGGGAGGATCTCGACGAAGATGATGCGGGCGGGCCTCTCGCCGGCGACCCGTGCGGCGGCGACGTACTCGCGCGTGCGCAGCGAACGGGCCTGCGCTCGAAGCACGACGGCCGACCCCGCCCAGCCGGTGATGCCGAGGACGAGCGCGACGAGCAGCGAACTCCGCGCGAGCGGACCGAGCCCCTCCGCCGTCTGCACGTACGCGGCGATCACCATGACCACGGGAAGCCCCGGGATCACGAGCACGATGTTGGTGAAGAGCGTCAGCACCTCGTCGGCGACGCCGCCGAAGTAGCCGGCGAACACGCCGAAGACGATCGCGAGCACGAGGGCGACCACCCCCGCGACGAGCCCGATGAACAACGAGCCGCGAGTGCCCCACGCGAGCTGCGAGAAGACGTCGTAGCCGAGCTTCGTCGTGCCGAGCCAGTGCTCCGCCGACGGCGGCAGCAGGGCGTCGTTGTCGGAGTCGCGCGGCGGCTGCGCGATCATGGGGCCGAAGATGCCGAGCAGCGTGATCAGGCCGACGATCACGAGGCCGGTGATGAGCTTGCCCGAGCGACTCGGCAGGATGTGGCGGAACCGCCCGCCACGGCCGGCCTGCGCGACGGCGAACGCCGCGGTCGCACTCGCCTCGCGCGCGGATTCGCGCACCGCCTCCGCGGAGACCGGGGCCTGGAACGGGGCGTCGTCGCCCATCGCGTAGCCCGAGTCGTCTGGCGCGCGATCGAGCGTCGGCTGGGAGTCATCCATTGTGTCGCACTCTCGGGTCGATGAAGCCGTAGATGAGGTCCATGATGAAGTTCGCCACCAGCACCGTGAGGGTGATCACGAGGAACACGCCCTGCATGAGCGCGTAGTCGAGACCCTGCACGGCCTGGATCATGAGTTTGCCGAGGCCCGGATAGCTGAACACCTGCTCCATCACGATCGATCCGGCGACGACGAAGCCGAGCGCGATGCCGAAGCCCGCGAGGCTCGGGATGGCGGCGTTGCGGGCGGCGTACCGCGTGAGCGTCCGCCGCGAGGTGAGTCCCTTCGCCTCGGCCGTCACCACGTAGTCCTCCGACATCGTCGAGACCATCATGTTGCGCATGCCGAGCAGCCAGCCGCCGACCGAGGAGAGCACGATCGTCGTCGCCGGGAGGATCGCGTGGTAGATCGCGCTGCCGAGGAACGCCCAGCTCCACTCCGGCCCCGCCGGGAACTCGAACACGTCGTAGCCGCCGACGATCGGGAACCACCCGAGCTGCACCGCGAACACCGCGACGAGCACGAGCGCGAGCCAGAAGTACGGGATCGACTGGAACACGGTGGTGATCGGCACGAGGTGGTCGAGCCTCGTGCCGCGCCGCCATCCCACCCAGGCGCCCACGATGATGCCGAGCAGGAACGAGATGACGGTCGCGGTCCCGACCAGGAAGATCGTCCACGGCAGCGCCGCCGAGATCAGGTCGGCGACGGGGGCCGGATACCGCGTCGAGGAGACCCCGAGGTCGCCCTGCAGCAGCCGGCCCCAGTACGCCACGTACTGGTCCCACAGCGACATGTCCCTGCCCGCACCGAGGATCGACGTGATCGCCTGCACGGTCTCCTCCGAGAGCGGTCGCCCGCCGCTGGCTCGGCGCAGCTTGCCGAGCATGATCGCGGCCGGATCGCCCGGCAGCAGCCGCGGCAGCAGGAAGTTGAGCGAGATCGCCGCCCAGAAGGTCACCAGGTAGAAGGCGACCCGCCGAAGGTAGAAGCTCATGCTGCCGCCGTCCTCGATGCGGGGAAGGTTCGTTCCATGGGACCGTCGGCGCCTACTCGGCGGGCTTCAGGTGCGTGAGCACCATCGCGTTCGCGACCGCGAGGTAGGGCAGCGGAGCGGCGTACAGGTCGCTCTCGCTCGGCCAGCCGGTGAACTTCTCGGTGTTGAAGAACGACTGCGAGGCGTTGAGCACCACCGGGATGTACGGCAGGTCTCGGGCGATCTCGGCCTGGATCGTGCCGTAGGCCGCCTGCTTGGTCGCCACGTCCTGCGTGGCGCCGGCCGCGAGCACGGCCTCGTCGACGACGGGGTTCGCGTAGCGCGAGTAGTTCTGCCCGTCGAGCGGGCCCTCGCCGACCTTCGCGGTCGACGAGCCGGCGAAGTACTCGTGGTAGTTCGAGTACGGGTCGGCCACGAGGCTCTGGGTGAGGCCGAAGAGCGCCATCTGGAAGTCGCCGTTCTGGATCGGGGTCCAGTACTCGGCGTCGGAGACGGTGCGTGCGTTGATGCGGATGCCGGCTTCGGCGGCCTGCTCGGAGATGAGCTTCGCCGCATCGTTGTAGTCGGTCCATCCGTCGGGCGAGAACAGGTCGATCTCGATCGCCGTGCCGTCCTTGCCGTAGAACCCGTCGTCGCCCTTGGTGTATCCGGCCGCCTCGAGGACCTCGGCCGCCGCGGCGGGGTCGGCCTCCTGCGGGCTCGTGGCGAGCGCGGGGTCGGCGAGCCACTGCTCGTCGCGGGGCTGCAGCGTGAACGACGGCGACGACTCGCCCGCGAGGCCCGCGAAGGCCTTCTCGCGGATGGTCGCCCGATCGATCGCGAGGTTGATGGCCTGGCGCACCGCGGGGTCGGTCTGGGGGCCGGTGCAGCCGAGGTCGGCGTTCGCGCAGGTGGTGATCGTCGTCGGGTCCTGCTGCAGGTTGAGCGTCGAGATGTCGCCCTTGCCGGTGACGGCGTCGGGGTTCGCGATGAACTGGCCGACCCAGTCGATCTTGCCGGTGGTCAAGAGGTCCTGCGATGACTGGTTCGAGTCGAGGCCGAGGTACTGCACCTGTTCGACGGCGGGCGCGCCGTCGCGGAAGAGGTCGTTCGCCTCGACCGTGTACGCGGCCTCCGAGAAGTCCTTGAGCACGTACGGGCCCGAGCCGACCGGTTCTGGGTTGGTCTCGGCCATGAAGTCGTCGATGTCCTCCCAGATGTGCTTCGGGATGATGTAGGTCGAGCCGAGCGTCAGCGAGGCGCTGGTGAACTGCGGCTCCGTGTAGGTGAGCACGACGGTCGTGTCGTCGGTCGCCTCGGCCGAGACGAACTGCTCGGTCTTGTTCGAGCCGTAGCCGAACGTGAAGGCGACGTCCTCCGCCGTCAGGTCCTCGCCGTCGCTCCACTTCAGGTCGGGCTTGATGGTGACGGTGAGGGTCTTGCCGTCCTCGCTGTACTCGTAGCTGTCGCCGATGAGCCCGACGGGCGGGTCGGCGGACAGCTGGTTGAAGAAGAACAGCGGCTCGTAGATGGCGCCGAAGGTGGCGTGCACGGCCGTGTCGACGGCGAACGGGTTGAAGTTGTTGTTGATCGGGGTGGCGCTGCCGGCCCAGACGCGGAGGACCGCGGCGTCGCCGTCGGATCCGGTCGAGGGCGAGCACCCGGACATCCCGAGGGCGATAGCGGCCGCTCCGGCGGCGAATGCCACCGTGATGGAGCGCTTGGTTCGATTCATCGTTCCGACAGTCCTCTCGTGCTTCGTTGCGTGGGAAGAGCAGTGACGCCGCCTGCAGGAGCCTGGTGCGCAGGGCGCTACTGGAAGCGACCCTAACAGAAAAGAATCTAACCGGAAACAATTCATCCAATTAATTCAGGATGCCTCGAGGACACCCGAACACGAGCCCGCGCCGCTCCTCGAGCGCGCCGACGGGCGACCTCGGCCCGCGTGGCGCGGAGAAGTCGGCCGGTGTGGCGTCGCCGACGAGGGGCCGTGGAGCCCGAGGAGCCCGGATCAGTGCTCGGCGAGCAACGCGGCGAGCGCCGGCAGCTGCTCGGGGTCTTCGAGCGCCGACCCGACGGCCACCGTTCGCACACCCCTCGCCAGGAAGACACCCGCGTTCGAGGCATCCATGCCGCCCGTGGCGACGAAGCGCGCCGCGGGGAACGGACCGGACATGGCGCCGAACCAGGCGGGGCCGAGGAGCGAGGCCGGGAAGGCCTTCAGCCAGGTGAGGCCGAGGGCCATCGCCTGCTGCACCTCCGTCGCCGTGGCGACGCCGGGGAGGGGCGGCAACCCGGCCTCGAACGACGCGCGCACGACCCGCTCGTCGAGACCGGGGCTCACGGTGAACGCCGCTCCGGCCGCGGCGGCCTGCTCCACGTGCCGCACGGCGACGACGGTGCCCGCGCCGACGACGCGCCCCTCGGCGCGACCGGCCTCGGCGACCGCGGCCAGTGCCTCGAGATCGGCCTCGGACTGGATCGGCAGCTCCACGACGTCGATGCCGAGCGACCACGCCTGCCGTGCGAGCTCGAGGCTGCGCCGGGCGCCGAGACCGCGGAAGATCGCCATCAGGGGTCGCCCGGCGAGCAGCGTGTCGAAGGCGGTGTTGTCGATCGTCGTCATGGGGGTCGGGCCTCTCGGTGGGTTCAGCGGCGGGGGTCGCGGGGGAAGTCGCTCGTCTCGCCGAGCACGAGCACGGCTCGGTCGTGTCCGGCGCGCAGGCGCCCGGCGGCGTCGCGGTCGTCGAGGAGCGCGGCGAGGTAGCCCGCGGCGAACGCGTCGCCGGCGCCGACGGCCTCGACCACGTCGACCGAGTGCGCGGCGACGTGCTCGACCGCGTCGATGCCGTCGACGCCCCGCGCGAACTCGGTCGCGCCGACATCGCCGTCCTTCACGACGAGTCGGGCGGGCTGTGGCAGGAACGCGCGCACGTCGGATGCCGTCGTCGTGCCCCACAGTCGCGCTGCTTCGTCGAGCCCGACGAAGGCGAGATCGGCGGCGGCGGCGAGCGCGCGCAGTCGCGCGGCGGCGGCCTCCGCGCTTCGCCAGAGTGCCGCGCGGTGGTTCACATCGAAGCTGAGCAGCGCGGGAGTCGCGGCGACGCGCTCGATCATCGCGTCGAGCATCGCGTCGCACGAGCTCGACAGCGCGGCCGTGATGCCGCTGAGGTGCACGACGCGCGCCCCCTCGAGGGGCAGTCGCTCGGCGAACGCCGGCGACATGCGCGACGCCGCCGAGCCCACGCGGAAGTACTGCACCCCGTTGCCCGGGTCCTTGACGTAGAGCCCGGTCGGCGCGTCGGGATCTCGCTCGACGAAACGGGTGTCGACGCCGCGGCTCGCGAGCTGCGCCACGAGCCGTCGTCCGAGCGCGTCGTCGCCGACCCGGCCCGCCCACGCGGCCCTACGGCGGAGCGCGGCGAGGTGGGAGGCGACGTTCGACTCCGCTCCCCCCGCGTCGAGGTGGAAGTCGACGGCGCGCTCGAGCGGCTCGGCGAGCGCGGGCGTCACGAGCGCCATGGTCTCGCCGATGGCGATGATCTCGGGCAGCAGAGCGTCGGTCACGGGTCTATGCTGACGGGTGTGCAACTGCTGCGCAAACGCGTTGCAGCATACGCAACAAATGAAAGTGAGCTCCGGATGTCGCGCCTCACCCCGCTCTCCGAGACCACCGATCTCCGCCTCGAGGCGGGCGACAAGGGGCTGCCCGCCCGTGCCGCCGGACTCACCGTGCGCGAGTTCCTCGCCACCGCGCCGCGGCTCGCGGAGTTCTGGACGCCACTGCTCGCGCTCGACCGGGCGGCGCTCGAACACAATGCCGCGACGATCCAGCGCTGGTGCGACGAGCGGGGGCTCGAGCTCATGCCGCACGGCAAGACCACGATGGCACCGGCGCTGTGGCGGCTGCAGCTCGACGCCGGGGCGAACGGGCTCACGCTCGCCACCCCCGGCCAGGTGCGCACCGCCCGCGCGTTCGGCGTCCGGTCGCTCATGCTCGCGAACGCCCTCGTGGCGCCAGACGCCCTCGCGTGGATCGCCGCCGAGCAGGACGACGACGCCCACTTCGAGTTCTGGTCGTGGGCCGACTCGATCGAGACCGTCGAGACCATGGAGCGCGGACTCGCCGCGGCATCCGTCGCTCCCGCTCGCCCGCTCGCGGTGCTCGTCGAGCTCGGCGCGGGCGGCGGGCGCACGGGCGCGCGCGGCCTCGACGAGGCGATCGACATCGCCCGCCGCATCGCCGACTCCCCCGTGCTGCGGCTCGCCGGCGTCGCGGGCTACGAGGGCAGCCTCGGGCACGATCGCTCCTCGGTCGCCATCGCCGCCGTGCGCGACTACCTGGCCGACCTGCTCGAGCTCCACGACGCGGTGCGCGACCTCGCCGACCCCGCCGACGGGCCCCTCGTCGTCACCGCCGGCGGCAGCGCCTACCTCGACCTCGTCGCCGACGTGTTCGCACCCGGCATCGAGGCCGACCACGACGTGCACACGACTCGCTGGGTGCTGCGCTCGGGCGCCTCGCTCGTGCACGACGACGGCTTCTACCGCGGCATCTCGCCGATCGACGCCGAACTCGTCGCGGCCATGCGCGGCCACGCCCGCGTCGTCTCGCACCCCGAGCCGGGGCTGGCGCTGCTCGACGGCGGCAAGCGCGACCTGCCGTACGACGAGGGGCTGCCGATGCCGCTCGGCGTCGCCGGGGCGCCCGGCGCCGACCTGCGACCCCTCGGCGAGGCATCCGTCACGGCGGTCAACGACCAGCACGCGTACCTGCGCGCCGAGGCGGGCGGCACGCTGCCCGTCGCGATCGGCGACGTCGTCGCGCTCGGGCTGTCGCACCCGTGCACGGCGTTCGACAAGTGGCGGTGGATCCCCGTCGTCGAGCATTCGGGCAGCGACCTCGTCGTCGACCTCGTGCGCACGTACTTCTGAGGATCGTCGCCATGACCGTCCTGATCAGGAATGCGCGCGTCGTCGACGAGACGGGTGAACGAGGGGGGCTGCACGACGTGCTGCTCGCGGGCGGGCGGATCGCGCGGATCGCGCCGGCATCCGCCGGTCGAGCAGGCGCGCAGCGCCGTCTCGGGACCACGGATGCCGCGTGGGCGGGTGGTCTCGATCCACGTCCGCCTTCGCCGGGATCCCCGCGACCGACGAAGTCGATCGACGCCGGCGGACGCCTGCTCATGCCGGGATTCGTCGACGCGCACTCGCATGCCGACGGGGCGGTCTTCGATCCCGACGTGCAGCTGGCGCTGCTGCGGCAGGGTGTCACCACCGTGATCGGCGGGCAGGACGGCGTCGGCTTCGCCCCAGGCGACGGCGCGTACGGCACCGAGTACTTCGCGGCGATCAACGGGCGGCACCCGCACTACGCGGGCGGCGGCGTCGCCGACCTGCTCGCGACCTACGAGGGGACGACCCCGCTCAACGTCGCGACCCTCGTGCCCGCCGGTACGGTGCGTTCCGCGGTCATGGGCCGCTCCACCGCGGCACCGAGCAGTTCCGAGCTCGCCGAGATGCGCGCGCTCGTGGCATCCGGCCTGGCCGACGGCGCCGTGGGCCTCTCGACCGGACTCGACTACGTGCCGGGTCTCTTCGCCGACGCCGCCGAGCTCGCCGAGCTCTGCCGCCCCGTCGCCGACGCGGGCGGCGTGTACGTGTCGCACATGCGCGGCGGGTACGAGGCGAACTCGGCCGCGGGCATCGACGAGATCGCGGCGATCGCGGCGGCGAGCGGCGTGCGGGTGCATGTCTCGCACTTCCACGCCGAGCCTGCGATCGTGCGGCACGAGCTCAGCCGGCTCGCGTCGGCGGGCGACCGCGCGAGCTTCGACGCCTACCCGTACACGCGGGGCTGCTCGATCCTCGCCATGCCGATCCTGCCCGCCGAGCTCACCGTTCGATCCGCCGACGAGGTGCTGCAGGTCCTCGCCGATCCGGTCGAGCGGGAGCGGCTGCGGCTCGACTGGTTCCCGACGATCGCGGGGTATGCGAGCCTCGGGCCCGATTGGCCGGGCATGCTGACGCTCGCGCACATCGCCGCACCCGAGTTCGACTGGGCGCACGGTCTCACCCTCGCCGAGGGAGCGGCCCGCACGGAGCGCGACCCGATCGACTTCGCGCTCGACGTGCTCGTCGCCGCCCGGCTCGAGGTCAACGTCGTCATGGCGGTGCAGCACGAGCGCAGCGATGCCGAGCTCGCCGAGATCCTCTCGCTGCCCGGAGCGATCGGCGGATCCGACGGCATCTTCCTCGGCCGGCACCCGCATCCGCGGGCGCGCGGCTCGTTCGCACGGTACCTCGCGCTGCTGGTCCGTGAACAGGGCGCGCTGGGCTGGGCGGATACCTCGGCCCTCGTCTCGACGCGAGCGGTGCGCCGCTTCGGGCTCGGCGACCGGGGCGTCGTCCGCGAGGGCGCGATCGCCGATCTCGCGCTCGTCGACCCCGACCGGGCGGGCGCGGGCGCGAGCTACGCCGCGCCGCTGGAGTTCGCCGACGGCATCGACGACGTGTTCGTCGCGGGCGTGCCCGTGCTCGCCGACGGGGTGCTCACGGGCGCCACGCCGGGCACGGGGCTGCGAGCCGATCGAGGCCGTGGTCCCGATGCGCGCCCTTCGTCGGGCGCCGCTCGACCGACCGAACCGCTGGAGGCCTGACATGTCGCAGAGCGTGACGCGCGCGGCGCGCATCATCGACGCCATCGCGGCCGGCCCGCGCACGGTCGCCGAGCTCGCCGAGGAGTTCGGACTCCACCGCTCGACCATGTTCCGCGAGCTGCAGGCCCTCGAGCAGGTCGGCTGGGTGCGCAGGCGAGGCTCGGGCCGCTACACGCTCGGCACGCACCTCGCCACCCTCTCGAAGCAGGCCCTCGACTCGCTCGACCTGCGCGAGGCCGGCTCCGAGCACGTACGCCGCCTGCAGCGGCGCACCGGCAACACCGTGCACCTCGCTGCGCTCATGGACCGCTCGATCGTCTACGTCGACAAGGCCGAGGACGAGTCGGGCGTGCGCATGTACTCGCGAATCGGCCGGGCCGTGATCCCCTACTGCTCCGCCGTCGGAAAGGCGATCCTCGCCGACCTCGACCGTGCGGGGCGCGACGCCGTGCTCGACGGCGTCGTGTGGCAGCGCTACACCGACCTGACCATCGACTCGCGCGAGCGACTCGACCGCGAGCTCGCCATCGTCTCGGCCCGCGGCTACGCGACCGACGACCGCGAGTTCGAGGCATTCGTGAACTGCATCGCCGTGCCCATCCGCAGTTCCATGGGCATCGTCGGCGCACTCTCGATCACGGCGATCCGCATGGTCGCCGACCTCGACCGGCTGAAGGCCGACCTGCCCGCCATGCGCGAGACCGCCGAGCTCATCGCCCGCGATCTCGGCTGACGGATGCCTCGGGTCTCACGCCGAGGCATCCCCGACGACCACCGACGCACCACGACCACACAGGAGGAACCATGTCCAAGACCGCCGTCACCCTCTCGAACGCGCCGAAGCCCGCCGGGCCCTACAGCCACGGCGTCGTCGCGAACGGATTCCTGTACACGGCGGGCTTCGGCCCGCAGGACCCGGCGACGGGCCTCGTCGTCGAGGGCGGCGTGAAAGAGCAGACCCGCCAGGTGCTGCGCAACATCGGCGCCGTGCTCGCCGAGTACGGCCTCACGCACGACGACGTCGTGAAGGTGACCGCGCACCTCGAGGACCTCGCCGACTTCGCCGAGTACAACGAGGCCTACGCCGAGTTCTTCACCGAGCCCTACCCCGTGCGCACGACGGTCGGCTCGCGCCTCGCGAACATCCTCGTCGAGATCGACGTCGTCGCCGCCATCCCGCACGACTGATCCCTGCCTGGTCGGTCGAGTCGGCGCGAAGCGCCGTATCGAGACCACGCGCCCGTTGCGCGCGGTCTCGATACGCGTCGCCTCCGTCGGTGCTCCTCGACCGACCTCCGCCTACGCGATGCCGCCGCCGTCGACGACGAGCGCCGAACCGGTGACGTAGCTCGACTCGTCGCTCGCGAGCCAGACGACCGCCGCCGCGATCTCGTGCGGCTCGCCCATGCGGCGCAGCGGCCGGTCGGCGGCCTCGGCGAGGAATCCGGCTTCGGCCTGGCCGAGCTGTCGGGCCTCGTCGCGCAGCATGCCCGTGTTCACGTCGCCCGGGTTGACCGAGTTCACCCGGATGCCCTGCGGACCGTGGTCGATGGCGAGCGCGCGGGTCATGTTGACGACGGCGCCCTTCGAGGCGCAGTACGAGATCGCCTGCCCACCGCCCTTGAGGCCCCAGCCCGAACCCGTGTTGACGATCGAGCCGCCGCCCGCGGCCGCCATGACCGGCACGACGTGCTTGCACATGAGGAAGATCGAGCGCACGTTCACGCCGAAGACGCGGTCCCACTCCTCGACGGTCGTCTCGACCGCGGTCGTGCGACGGATGATGCCCGCGTTGTTGAAGACGACGTTCACGCCGCCGAACTCGTCGACCACGGTCTGCACGACGCGTTCGATGTCGGACTCGCTCGCGACATCCGCGGCGATCGCGATGGCCGTGCCGCCGGCCGCCCGGATCTCGTCGGCGACCGCGGCCGCCGCGTCGGCGTTCAGGTCGACGACGGCGACCTTCGCACCCTCGGCTGCGAGGGCGATCGAGGTGGCGCGGCCGATGCCGCCCGCGCCGCCCGTGACGATGGCCTGCTTGTTCTCGAGGCGCATGGCCTTCTCCTTCGGTTCGGGGTGGGTGTGTAGGGCCGGTCGGGCTCGACCGGTCACGTTCAGGGTTCGGATGCCTCGGCGTCGGGCGCGTGCACAGGGTAGAGGCTCGTGGTGGAGGGGCCGGTGATCACGCGCGCGAATCCCGCGAGGCGGGCGTCGAGGAGGGGGTCGCCGGTGTCGACGAGCAGGGGGCGGCCGCCGAGGTCGATGAGCTTCTGCTCGGGGGCGACGACCATGAGCGGGTCGTCGTCGAGCAGGCGCAGCACGCGCGCCGAGAGCTGCTGGTTGCCGCGGCCGAGCAGGAAGCCCTGGCCGCCGATGACGCTCACGACGGCCTTCGCGGGGCCGCGCGAGATCTCGTCGACGAGCTCGTGCTCGCTCGCCCCCGCGCGGACGACCCGGCCGTCGAGCACGACGTCGACGCCGAGCGGGGTCTTCGCGACCCCGAGCTCGCGGGCGAGCTCGGCCATCGTGCCGCCGGGGCCGAGCAGGTAGCGGATGCCCGGGCGCATCGCCATGGCCGCACCGCGCGCGGCACCCGCGACGGCGGCCTGCTCGGTCACCGGCGTCGCCGCCTTGCGCGACTGCGTGCGGCCTGCGCGGTAGGGCACGGGCATGGTGCCGTAGAGGCGCGGCTCGACGCGCGCACGCCGCATCGCCGCCTCGTCGATGTCGAGCACCTCGCGCTCCTGCACGGGCAGGGCGCCGTCCGATCCGGATGCCGCCGACCACGCCGCCGCGAGCGCGCCCGCGGCGCGCGGGCTCACCGCGAAGACGGGCGAGTACATCTTGACGCCGGCCGGGATGCCGAGCGCGGCGACCGCCGCCGCACCCGGGCGGCCGCCCCACGCCGTCGGCACCGATGCTCTGTAGGAACTTCTCGGCGACATGCCGGAATCGTCGACCACGACGTCGGCGTGCGGCACGGAAGTTCCTCCGGAGCCGTTCCGGCCGTCGGCAGAGGATCCCGTCGCGGTCCCTCGACCGGCCTCCGACAGCCCGGCCGCGACATCGCGGGCGGTGCCGTCGCCGCCGGCGAAGAGCACGAGGGTCGCGCCGGCGTCGACGAGTGCGCGCACGGCGGCCGTCGTGTCAGCCGCCGTCGTGGCGGCCGCGGATGTCGCGTGGTCGGCGACGCTCGGCCGGTAGACGACGCGCGGCTCGAGGCCGGCGGCGCGCACCGCGTCCTCCCCCATCGCACCCGCCGCGGTGAGCACGACGGGCAGACGGCCGGTCGAGGCGGCGCGCAGCGCCGTACCGGGACGACCGGCGACACGGGCGCGGCCTCGAGACGCGTCGACCCCGGCGGCGCTGCTCGACCGACGGAGATGCGCCGCGACGACCTCGAGCGCGACCCGAGCCCGCTCGCCGGCCTGCGGCCGGGCGCCGCGCTCAGCGGCCTCGACCTGCACGGCCGCGCCGTCGGAGCCGGCGAGTCCCGCAGGACCGCCGACCCCGGCGACGGGGTTCACGACGAGGGCGAGCATGCTCAGGCGGCCGACTCCGACGCGGTGGCGGCGGTCGACTCGAGTCGCTGCGCCGCTCGACCGGCCGGGCTCTCGCCGAAGTACTTGCGACGGTAGGCGCGCCAGGTGATCGCCCAGCGCTCGGGGTCGTCGAGGTCGTCGTGGTGGGTGTGGTGCACCGTCTGGTTGTGCGGTGCGGTGCGCACGACCTCGGGCGTCTCGCGTGCCTCGCGGGCGACCTCGGCGAGCGCGGCGACGTATTCGTCGATCTCGGCCATCGAGTACGACTCCGTCGGCTCGAGGGTGAACGGCTGCGGCACCACGTACGGGTGGTGGCTCGTCCAGTAGTGCATGCCGAAGTCTGAGAGGCGAACGCCGATCTCCTCCGACGAGATGCCCGTCTCCTCGAAGAGCTCCTGCCACGAGTACCGCACCTGCTCGATGCGGCGGCGGCCCTCGGCGTAGGGCGCCGAGGCGCCCGGGATGTCGGTCACCTTCTTGAGCAGGTAGTTGTTGTTGAGCACCGCGATCTCGGCGGCCGCGAGCAGCCCCTCGGCACCGAGCGCCATGATCCACGAGTAGGCGCGCACGATGTTCGGCACGACGCCGTGGAACGGCGCGACCGCGCCGATCGACTGCGGGCCCGCCTCGCGCACGTCGAAGCGCACCTCGCCCGAGGCATCCACCTCGCGCACGACGCGCGGCCCCGGCAGGAACGGCGCGAGCGCGGCACTCACCGCGTTCGCCCCGGCGCCGGGCCCGCCGCACGCGTGCGGCGTCGAGAACGTCTTGTGCAGGTTGAAGTGGCACACGTCGAAGCCGGCGTCGCGGGCGCGCGTGATGCCGAGGATGCCGTTGGCGTTCGCCTGGTCGTACGAGGCGAGCGCACCGACCCCGTGGGCGGCATCCACCCACTCGCGGATCGCGGGGTTGTAGATGCCCGTGTCTTCCGGATTGGTGACCATGATCGCCGCGGTGCGCGGCGAGAGGGCCGCCTTGAGCGCCGCGAGGTCGGGGTAGCCCTCGGCGTCGGGGAAGATCGTGATGACGTCGTAGCCGGCCGCCTTCGCGGCCGCCGCGTTCGACGGGTGGCTGAAGATCGTCGTGATGACCTCGCGCCGCTGCTCGCCCTCGCCGTTCGCCTCGTGATACGCACGGATCATCGCGATGTTCGCCCAGATCGCGGCCGAGCCGCCCTGCGTGTGCAGCGACACCTCGTCCATGCCCGAGATCTCGGCGAGCATGCGCTCGAGGTTCCAGGTGATCTCGAGCACGCCCTGCGCGTCGGCCGGGTTCTGCAGCGGGTGCATGGCGGTGAGCTGCGGCACGCCGATGAGCTGGTCGTTGATCTTCGGCGAGTACTTCATCGTGCACGTGCCCTGGCCGATGTCGACGTTGAGGTCGGCACCGAGGTTCTCCTGCGAGAGCCGCAGGTAGTGCTTGAGCACCCGCTGCTGGCCCATCTCGGGCAGGGCGGGCGGCACGTCGCGGCGGAGGCCCACGGGCAGGTCGGAGACGACGTCGCCGACCGCGTCGCGCACGCCCGGCTCGATCGGCGTGACGAGCACGCCGCGCTCGCCCGGGGTGGAGAGCTCGAAGATGACGGGTTCGTCCCAGCTGGCCTGGTGGAAGCGGCGGAGGGCGGGCTTGGGTGCGATGGGGAGCGTCATGCGCGGTCCTCCTGAGTGGTGTTGAGGGTGGATGCCTCGGCGAGCGCGCCGATCGCGGCGGCGAGACGGTCGATGGCGGCCTGGCCGGTCATCTCGGTGACGCAGACGAGCAGCCGGTGCTCGCCGACGACGACGCCCGGCTCGATGCCCTGGCGGCGCAGCGACTCGACGACGCCGTGCGCCGTGAGGCCGGCACCCGCGAGGTCGACCGTGAACTCGCGCAGGTGCAGCGCACCGTCGCCGAGCGCGACGCCGGGGATCGCGGCGAGCCGCTGCTGGGCGTAGCGGGTGCGGGCGAGCAGCAGCTCGCCGAGTTCGCGCATGCCCTGCGGCCCCATGAGCGCGAGGTAGACGCCGGCGGCGATGCCCCAGAGGGCTGCGGCGGTGCCGACCCATTCCTTGCCCTCCTCGCGGTGCGCGAAGGAGGTGCGGTCGTAGGCGACGTCGCCGAAGCCGACCTCGCCGGGCACGTCGGTCGTCGCGAGCCCGAAGAGGCGCGAGGGCATCTCCATGATGAACTTCGGGTCGTCGTTCACGGCGATGAAGCCGCCGTGCGCGCCGCCGAACCACTGGTGGAGGCCCAGCGACTGGATGTCGCCGCAGACGATGTCGGCGCCCTGCTCGGCGGGCGGCGTGAGCACGCCGTAGCCGATCGGGTCGGTGCCCACGACGAGCACGGCGCCTGCGGCGTGGGCCGCGTCGGCGAGCTCGCGCAGGCGGGTCTCCAGCGCACCGGCCACCGACGGCGTCTCGACCCAGACGGCGGCGACGTCGTCGTCGAGGCGTGCGGCGACGGCCGAGGCGTCCGCGGTGCCGTTGACCGTCGGCACGAACTCGAGGTCGAGGTGCACGCGCACGAAGTCGGTCACCTTCGAGAGCTTGGCCGGCAGCACGTCGCTCGCGACGAGCACGCGGCGGCGCCCGGTCATGCGGCCCGCCATCGAGAGGCCGGTGGCGGTCGCCTGGTACCCGTCGTAGGTGGGCACGTTCACGACGTCCATGGCGAGCAGCTCGGCCATGAGCGACTGGTACTGGAACAGTGCCTGGAAGCGACCGTGGTCCTCGTACGGCTCGCCCGCGTAGGCGGTGAGGAACTCGCTGCGGTTGATGACCTCGTCGACGACGGCGGGCACGTAGTGGTGGTACGTGCCGTGGCCGAGGAAGCTCAGCCGCTCGACGGTCGAGCGGTTCTTGCCGAGCAGGCCCCGGACGTGGCCTGCGAGGTCCTGCTCGGCGACGAGCGGCGCCGGCAGGTCGAGCGCACGGCCGAGGCGCAGGTCGGCGGGCACGTCGGCGTAGAACTCGTCGATCGAGGCGGCGCCGACCGCGTCGAGCATCGCCTGCTTCGTCGCGGGCGCGGTGTTGGGGATGTACGGATGGACGAAGGTGTCGGTCATGGTGCCTCAGTCGGTAGTGTCGGACAGGGTGATGAAGGGCGGCTTCGCCGCGCGCGGGGTGGCGAGCACGGCGGCGCCGAAGCGCGGGAGGGCGAGGGTGCGGCCGTCGGTCGAACCGGTGAGCAGGTCGCGCGCCCCGGCGGGCACGTCGACCGTGATCTCGCGGCGGCCGTGGTTGAGCACGAAGGTGTAGTCGGTCGTCTCGTCGCTGCGGGTCACCGCCTCGAGGTCGAGGTCGATGCGCTCGCGCGCCGGCAGGCCGGCCGCGGCGAGCACGTCGCGGAAGAGGGCGATCAGCCCGTCGCGCTCGAGCACGCAGCTGACGTACCATGCGGTGCCACTCGGTCGGTCGAGGAGGGCGGAGCCAGTATCGAGCCCACCGCCCTCCGCGGGATCCGTGGTCTCGAGACGCTCGCTTCGCGCGCTGCTCGAGCGACGGATGGTGATCGCCGCTCGGCCGTCGAGCTCGCCCGAGGCGTACTGCGCGAGCACCTCGGTGCCGTCGTGCACCTCGATCCACTCGCCCCAGGTCGGGGCGTCGAACTCGGCGCCGGTGACGAACGCGACGCGCTCGGCGAGCCCGTCGGGCACCGGCCACTGCTCGTCGACCTCGACACCCAGGAGGCCGCGCAGCGGGCCGGGCGCTCCCCCGTCGTGCACCTTCTCGGTGTCGTCGACGACGCCCGAGAACGGACCGACGACGAGTTGGCCGCCGCGTGCGACGAAGTCGGAGAGCGCCTCGGCCTGCGAGGCATCCGAGACGTACAGGTTCGGCACCACGACGACGTCGTAGCCGTCGAACGGGCCGGTCGCCCGCACCGTGTCGACCGCGTGCCCGAGCGCGTGCAGCGCCGCGTGCCAGGCGCGGGCCTGTGCGAGCCAGTTGAGCCGCTGCGAGGGCAGCGACTCGGTCGCCGACGAGCCCCACCACGAGTCGTGGTCGACGACGAGCGCGACGCGCGAGCGCACGCGGGTGCCGCGCACCGGCTCGAGGCGCTTCAGCTCGGCGCCGAACGCCTTCGCCTCCTGGAACGAGCGGGATGCCTCGCCGCGGTGCCCGACCATCGCCGAGTGGAACTTCTCCTGCCCGTACTTCGCCTGGCGCCACTGGAAGACCATCGCCCCGTCGGAGCCGTGGGCGATCGCCTGCAGGCTGCCGATCCGATACTGGCCCGGTGCCTTCGGCACGTTGACGTCGCGCCAGCTGACGCCGCTCGGTGCCTGCTCGAGCAGCAGCCACGGCCGCCCGCCCTTGAGTGAGCGCATGTAGCCGTAGTTGAGGGCGGCCGGCACGTGCGCGAGCGGGTCGGCGGGGTCGGGGTACGCATCGTCGGTGACGAGGTCCTCGGCCGCGGCGAAGTCCCAGTAGTCGAGGTCGCGCAGGATCGACATGAAGTTCGTGGTGACGCCGATCTCGGGCGTGACCTCGCGCAGGATGTCGACCTCGAGCTGGAAGAGCTCGAGCAGCGCGTCCGACGAGAAGCGCTCGAAGTCGAGCAGCTGCGTCGGGTTCACGGGTCCGGTCGAGCGGCGCGGCGCCTCGATATGCGCCCAGTCGGTGTAGCGCTGGCCCCATACGTTCACGCCCCATGCCTCGTTGAGTCCGTCGAGGTCGCCGTAGCGGGCCTCGAGCCAGCGGCGGAAGTGCGCGGATGACTCGGGGCACCAGCAGCGCGAGACGTGATCGCCGTACTCGTTCGAGACGTGCCAGAGCGCGAGCGCCGGGTGTTCGCCGTAGCGTTCGGCCATCGCGCGCGTCATCCGCGCCACGTTCTCGCGCCAGACCGGAGAGCTGGGGCAGTACGCCTGGCGCGAGCCGAACTCGAGGCGCTGGCCGTCTTCGTTCGACGGCAGCATCTCGGGGTGGCTGCGGATGAGCCACGACGGCGGGGTCGCGGTCGCGGTGGCGAGGTCGACCTTGATGCCGCCCTCCCACAGGAGCTCGATGATGCGGTCGAGCCAGCCCCACTCGTAGACCCCGGGCGCGGTCTCGAGCTGCGGCCACGAGAACACCGGGAGGCTCACGATGTTGACACCGGCATCGCGCATGAGGCGGATGTCTTCGTGCCAGACCTCCTCCGACCACTGGTCGGGGTTGTAGTCGCCGCCGTAGGCGAGCGCGTCGAGGCGGATCGGCCGAGGGGACTCGTCGGTCACACCTGCTCCTCTCTGAGTGCGCGGGGATGTACAGTCTGCAGTGCAGAATGTATTCTGTATACAGACACCGTAAACCGGATGCCGGAAGCGGTCAAGCCCGGGCTGAGCCCTAGGCTTACCGCGACGGCCGAGGGGTCCGAAGGGCGAACACATGGCGATCGAACGCAAGAACCTGCGCTCGCAGGTCCGTGAGGAGTTGCTCGCGCGCATGCGCGCGGGCGAGGTGCAGCCGGGTGAGGGCATCAACGAGGTGCAGCTCGCCGGCGAGCTCGGCGTGAGTCGAACGCCGCTGCGAGAGGCCCTCATCGCCCTCGAGAGCGAAGGCCAGATCACGAGCGAGAACGGCAAGGGGTTCCGCTTCGTGCCGCTCAGCGCGAGCGAGTTCGAGGACCTCGCTCCCGTGATGGCCGCCCTCGAGAGCCTCGCGCTCGAACTGAGCCCGGTCGACGAGCTGCGCGAGATCGGCACCCGCCTCTCGAAGCTCGCCGCCGAGTTCGACCAGGAGGTCGTCGAGCACGCCCTCGTGGTCACGAAGGACGACGAGTGGCACGGCATCATGCTCTCGGCCTGCCCGAACCGGCGCCTCCTCGACGTGATCGAGAGCGTGCGCGGGGCGTTCCACCGCTACGAGTCGCTGCTCGTGCCGAACAACGTGATGATCGAGCGCGTCGCGGCCGAGCACGCCGCCATCGCGGCCTGCCTCTCCGAGGGCGACGTACCGGGCGCGGTCGCCGCGCTCAAGGTCAACTGGCTGCACGGCATGCGCCGCATCCTCGACAACGCGTCGAGCCCCTACTTCACCGCGTAGGCCGGTCGAGTGGGGCGAAGCCCGTATCGAGACCACCACTCCTGGAGGTCGGTCGAGTAGTCGCGAAGCGCCGTATCGAGACCACGACTCGTGAAGGTCCTCAGGTCTCGGCGCCGAGTACACGAAGCGGCGTCGGCCCGTGACGCTCGTCTTGCGGCAGGAGTTCGACCGGATCGACGAAGCGTACTTCGCGGAGGAGCAGGTGCAGGGTGTGGCCGCGCCAAGCGCCTCGCCCTGATCGAGGGACGATTCGACCTCTTGCCCGCGCTGGCGAAGAAGCGATTCCCGAAGAAGACGGACGGGTAGGAGCTATCGCGTGTCGGTGATCCCGATACGGCGCTGTGCGCCTACTCGACAGACCGGAAGCGTGCCCGGCGCTCGCGCGTTCGGTGGTTGACTTGGGCTGCCTCGACCGGCCCGGAGTTACCCCTTCACGGCACCGCCGAGCAGGCCCGACACGAACTGCTTCTGGAAGACCAGGAACAGCACGAGCAGCGGCAGCGTTGCGAGGAGCGACCCGAGCATGAGGCCCGAGTAGTCGACCCGCGACATGCCGATCATCGTGTTGAGCGCGACCGGCACCGTGTACTTGTCCTCGGTGTTGAGCATCAGCAGCGGCCATATGAACGAGTTCCATTGGCTGATGAACGTGTAGATCACGAGCGCCGCGAGCTGCGGCCGGGCGACGGGCAGCACGATGCGCCAGAAGGTGCGCAGCTCCCCCGCCCCGTCGATGCGCGCCGCCTCGATGAGCGTCACCGGGAAGTCGAGGAACGCCTGCCGCATCAGGAAGATGCCGAAGGCGTTCGCGAGGAACGGCAGGATCACCGCCTGGTACGTGTCGATGAGCCCCGCGCTCGCCATCATCTGGAAGAGCGGCACGAGCAGCACCTGCATCGGGATCATCATCGTCACGAGCACGACGCCGAGCAGCACCCCGCGCCCGCGGAACCGGTAGGTCGCGAGCCCGTAGCCCGCCATGACGCTGACCGCCGACGAGAACACGGTGTAGATCACCGCGATGCCGAAGCTGTTCAGCATGACCTGGCTGAAGTTCACCGACTCCTGGAGGCGCGCGAGGTTCTCCCACAACTGGTCGCCGGGCAGCGCCGGCAACGGCGTGCCGAAGAGTTCGGGCGTCGAGTGCGTCGACGCGATCACCATCCACAGGAACGGCACCACCGCGAGCACGCTCGCGAACGCGAGCACGAGGTAGACGGGCAGGCGCAGGATGCCGCGGGCGAGCGTCGGCCGGAAGCCGGAGGGCCGCTCCTCGCGGGGTGCGCCGACGGCGGGGTTGACGGCGGTCAGGGCGCTCGTCGCGGTCACGGCTTCTCCCTCATGAGTCGGAACTGCACGATCGAGATGATCGCGGTGATGACGACGAGCATCCAGGCGATCGCCGACGCGTACCCGAAGTCGAACTGCCGGAACCCGACCTTGTACAGGTAGAGCACCGGTGTCAGCGTCGCGTCGTTCGGTCCGCCCTCGGTGAGGATCCAGTTCTCGTCGAAGAGCTGTAGCGCGCCGATCGTCGACGTCACCGTGGTGAAGATCAGCACGGGCCGCAGTTGCGGGACGACGATGCGGGTGAAGATCTGCCAGCGACCGGCGCCGTCGATGCGTGCCGCCTCGTACAGCTCGCCGGGTATCGCCTGCAGCCCCGCGAGGATGATGACCATGTTGTAGCCGGTCCACCGCCAGGTGATCGCGGCGACGAGCGCGACGCGCGCCCACCACTCGTTGTTGAGCCAGTCGACGGGCGCGATGCCGACGAGGCCGAGCATCTGGTTGATCGCTCCCCCGTCGGTGGCGAGCATCACCTTGAAGACGACGGCGTAGGCCACGAGCGTCGTGACCGCGGGCAGGAAGGTCAGCAGCCGGAACCCCGAGCGGAACCGCAGCCACGACTGGTTGAGCAGGTAGGCGAGGCCGAGTGCGAGCCCGATCATGAGCGGTACCTGCACGATGAGGAGGAGGAGCGCATTGAAGAGGCTCTTCGCGATGAGCGGGTCTTCGAGCAGTCGCGCGTACTGCTCGAGGCCGACCCAGGTCGACACCCCGCCCGAGGTGGCGAAGAAGCTCTGCCAGAGCGAGGTGACGAGCGGGTAGGCGAAGAAGATCACGAGCAGGGCTGCTGCGGGCAGGGCGAACCACGCCCCCGGCCGCTGGAGGCGGCGCCCCAGCGACCGGCGGCGACCCGAGGCATCCGGCTTTCGCGAGCGGATGCCTCGGGCGGGTGCCGCGCCCCGCCCACCCGTGGTGAGCGTCGGCGTGGCCACGGCTACTCCGCGATCTCGCGACCGGTCGCGGTGGCGATCTGTTGCGCCGCGTCGTCGAGCGCCTGCTGCGGGTCGGCCCCGTTCAGCACGGCTGCGACGACGGCGTTGGCGACGATGTCCCTCGCCTCGGCGTTGTCGGTCGTGAACGTGATGGGCGGGATGTTCGCGGTCTGCTCGGCGAAGAGCTCGTAGACCGGCTGGCCGCCGAAGTACTCCTGCGGCTTCGCGAAGTACTCGCCCTCCAGCGCGGGCAGGTACGAGGGGAACAGGCCCTCGTTCTCCATCATCGACGCCTGGTTGTCGGCGTCGGCGAGCGCGAAGGCGATGAACGCCGCGGCGAGCTGCGGGTTCTTCGCCTGCGTCGGGATCGCGAGGCCGGATCCGCCGCTGTTCGAGGTGCGCACGCCGCCCTCCTCGAAGGCGGGCAGCTCGGTCACGCCGTACGTGCCGCTGAGCTCGGGGGCGTCGCCCTGCAGCGTGCCGATCCACCACACGGCTTCGGGGGTGACGGCCGAATCGCCGTCCTTCGCGCTCGTCACGCGGCCGTCCCAGCCGTCGACGTTCTTCAGCAGGCCCTTCTCGTTGATCGTCTTCAGCAGCGTGAGCGCCTCGACGGCCTCGGGCGAGTTGACGGCGATGTCGCCGTTCTCGTCGAACAGGCCCTGGCCCTGCTGCTGCAGCAGCATCTGGAAGCCGCCGCCCGTCGAGACGTCCTGCGACATGAGGGTGCGGCCGGTCTTCGCCTTGATCTGCTCGCCGGCGGCGACGAGCTCGTCCCAGGTCTTGATCGTGGTCGGGTCGATGCCCGCCTCGTCGAAGTAGTCGGCGCGGTAGAACAGGCCGACCGTGCCCGAGTCCCACGGCACGACCTTGAGCGCGCCGTCGGTGTCGGAGTGCGCCTGCCACTTGAACGGGTCGAAGTCGGCCTCGTCGTCGCCGAAGACGGGTGTGAGGTCGACGAGCCCGGTCGGGAACTCGTTGATGTACCCGGGCGCGACGTCGGTCTCGATCGTGACGACGTCGGGCAGTCCGCTGCCGGCCTGGAGGCCCACCGAGAGCTTGTCGTACGCGTTGTCGTAGCCGACGTCGACCACGTTGATCGTGGTGCCGGGGTGCTCGGCCTCGAACTCGGGGGCGAGCCGTTCGAGCGCGGTCGCCGCGACGTCCCACGACCAGACGGTGATCTCGCCGTCGAGCTTCGCGTCGGGATCGAGCACGACCTGGCCGCCCGAGGGCTGGCCGCCGCCCATGGCGCATCCGGCGAGGAGAGCCGCGGCGCCGAGGGCGACCACGGGAGCGAGCAGTGTGCGTGTTCTCATCTGACTTCCTTGTCTGGTTGGGAATTGCATTGCTGAGCGACGGTCGAGCAGGCGCGCAGCGCCGTAGCGGGACCGCGGATGCCTCGGGGCGGCGGTCTCGATCTGCGCTCGCCGCTATTCGGCCGACGATTCGGAGAGCTCGACCGCGAGGTCGATGAACAGCGCTGCCGACCAGCCGAACGCGGTGGTCGCGGTCGGCGCCTTCTCGCCCGTGAGCGGGTTGAAGTACTCGTGCGGCCCGCCGCCGTGCACGACGAGTGCGACCGTGCGCTCGGCGAGGTCGTGCGCGAGATCCTCGCGCCCCGACGCCCGCAGGCCTTCGACGATGAGCCGGTTGGTGTTGACCCACACCGGCCCCCGCCACATGCGCGTCGCCGAGAAGTCGGGGTCGGCGGCCGAGACCGTCGGCACCGACCAGGGCAGCGCGTACCGCTCGGGATCTCCGAGCGCCTCGACGAGCGCCGCGAGCACGGGCTCGGGCAGTGCTCCGGTCAGGAGCGGCATGAACCCGACGATCGCGTCGCTCGCGACCGCTTCGCCGGCCGCGCGGGCCTCGAAGCGGCCGGATGCCTCGTCCCACATGCCGAGCAGGAGCTCGAGCGTGCGCGCGGCACGTGACCGGTGCGCCGCGGGGTCGCCGGCGGCGTCCGCCCCGTAGCGCTCGGCGAGCCGGGCGAGTTCGAGGTCCTGCAGCACGAGGTAGGCGCCGAGGTCGGGCGCCGTCGTCGGCAGCGGGCCGTCGAAGATCGGGCTGTCGTCGAGTCCCGACGAGTAGGGGTGCCCGTACTCGGGCATGCCGTCGCCGTCGAGGTCGCTGCCCGAGAACCACCAGTCCTGCGACCGGCGGATCACGGCGAGCTGCCGCTCCGCCCACTCGGGGGCATCCTCGACCTCGAGCACCTTGCCGAGCGCCCAAGCCGCGAGCGGCGGCTTCGTGAGCGGCACCGGGGCGTTCGGGTCGGCGATCTGCGACCCTGCACGCCGCAACCGGTCGCGGTCGGCCTGCGGCAGGTCGTCGCTCGTGGCGAGCACGCCCTCCTCGTGCACGACGTCGGGCAGCTGCCCGTTCTCGCTCGGGAACCGGAACGCGATCTCGAGCTGCTCGCGCGCGAGCTCGGGGTCGCCGTGGCGCAGGCCCATCGCGATGAAGTACGCGTCCCACTGCCACACCCCGACGTAGCCGACCTTCGACGGCACGACGCCGCGCGCGTCGCCGAGGCCGGGCAGTTCGACGATGTTCGCGCCGAGCACCCACCAGCAGAACGCGGCCATCTGCTGCAGGTCGTCGCGCACGAGCGGGCACTTCGCGAGCCAGTCGAGCCACAGGCCCTCGGTGCCCGCGAGGTCGTCACCGTGCGACGTGGATGCCTCGTGCCGCACGCCGCGGTCGGCCGCCACGTGCAGGCGCACCGACGGCGCCTCCGGCGCGAGCTCGACTCGGGTCGACTCGCCGTCGGGGGTCGTCCACTCGACCGAGAGGCCTGCGCCTCCCCCGACCGACAGGGCACCGGCCCCGGCGAACGTGAGCGTCGCGGCGCCGTCGCCGAACTCGATCGCGTGCGGCAGCACCCCGGTGACGGGCAGCGCCAGCCCCGAGGCATCCCGCACGGTCAGTTCGTCGATGACGCGGCAGTCGTCGAGCCGGCGCTCGTACTCCGACGTGTGCACGCGCACGGCCGAAGCAGGGGCGCCGGCGCCCCCACGCGCTTCGACCGCCGCGCGGTCGGCCCGGAACACGAGCACGCGCGATCGCGGCAGGGTGAACGGAGCCTGCACCAGGTCGAGGTGGCGGCCGGCGAGGCCGGCCAGCGCCGAGGCATCCATGGTCTCGATACGGCGCTGCGCGCCTGCTCGACCGGCCAACGTCATCGTCCTCCCAGTCCCGAGGCGGCCATGCTGTTGAGGATGCGGCGCTGCCCGATGACGAACACGATGAGCATCGGGATCGTCGAGATCGCGCTCGCGGCCATCACGAGGCCGTAGTTCACCGAACCGAACTGTCCCTGGAAGCTCGACAGCAGCAGCGGCACCGTGAACAGGTCGGGCGTGTTCAGCAGCACGAGCGGGAACAGGAAGGCGTTCCACACGTCGAGCGCGACGATGATGCTGAGCGCCGCGAGACCCGGCTTCAGGTTCGGCAGGATGATGCTCCAGAAGACGCGCCAGCGTCCGGCGCCGTCGACGAGTGCCGCCTCCTCGAGCTCCCTCGGCAGGCTCAGCACGAACTGGCGCATGAGGAACACTGCGAACGGGTTCGCAAGCAGGCCGGGCACGATGAGCGCGAGGTGCGAGTCGACCCAGCCGAGCTGCGTCATGAGCAGGTAGAACGGGATGAGCGTGACCTGCTTCGGGATCATCTGCGTCGCGAGGAACACGATGAACAGCACCTTCGCGCCGCGGAAGCGGATGCGCGCGAACGCGTAACCGGCCATGGCGGCCGTGAGCAGCGTGCCGGCCACGACGAGCGCGGCGATGTACAGGCTGTTGAGGTACGCCTGGCCGAACGGCACCGCGTTCCAGGCATCGACGTAGTTGTCGAACGTCCAGGGCTGCGGCAGGAACGCGAGCGGGTCCTGCAGCAGCTGCGGCAGCGTCTTGAACGAGGTCAGCAGCATCCAGAGGAACGGGAAGACCATCGCGAGGCCGCCGACCACGAGTGCGACGTGCAGCACGGTCGAGCTGAGGCGGCGCTTGCCCTTGCCCGTGCGGGGCGCCGACGGGCGGTACCCGGGCGCGCTCATCGCGACCGTCGAGTCGGTCAGCGGCATCTGCGTGCCGTCGGCGAGGCGCGGATTCGTGAGACTCATGCTTCGTCGTCCTCGTAGTGCACGAACTTCTTCTGGGCGCCGAATTGGATCGCCGTGATGATGAGCGTCAGCACGAGCAGGATGACGCTCGCCGCGCTCGACGGCCCGATCTCGAACTCGCCGAAGCCGAGATCGTAGATGTGGTAGACGATCGTGCGCGTCGCGTTGTCGGGCCCGGCGTTCTGCACGAGCACGTAGACCGTGTCGAACGTCTGCAGCGACGAGATGAACGCGACGACCGACGAGAAGAACACGATCGGCGAGAGCAGCGGCAGGCGGACGCTCGTGAACAGGCGCCACGGACCGGCGCCGTCGATGCGTGCGGCCTCGATGACCGAGGGTGAGATGTTCTGGAGGCCCGCGAGGAAGATCACCACGTTGAGGCCGAGCGACGACCAGATCGTCACGATGCAGACCGCGAGCAGCGCGAGCTTCGGGTCCTGCAGCCAGTCGGGCGGCGCGATGCCGAAGATCTTCGAGATCGCCGTCGAGAGCACGCCGTCGCCGCGGAACATCTGCTGCCAGATCATCGCGACCGCGACGGTCGACGTGACGACCGGTGCGAAGAACAGAATGAGGTAGAGCGTCCGCGTCTTCAGCTTCTCGAGCGCGACCGCGATGATCACGGCGAGCCCCAGGCCGATCGGCACGGTGACGAACGCGATGATCAGCGTGTTGACGATCGACTTCCAGAGCAGTTCGTCCTGGAACTGGGCCGTGAAGTTCTCGAACCCGACCCAGGTCAGGTCGCCGAGGCCGTCCCAGCTCGCGAACGCGAGCACGAGGCTCGCTGCGAACGGCACGACTACGAACAGCGCCATGCCGAAGAGCTGGGGCGCGATGAAGACGTACCCCCAACGCCGGTCGCGGCGACGCCAGGCCGGCTCCTTGCGGAACCGGCCCGGCGTGGGGGCGGATGCCGCAGGGAGGTCCTGCAGCATCCGCTCACCGGAAGCGATCTGACTCACGTCTATTCGCCCGACTTCTCCGCGACGAGGTCGGCGGCGGCGTCCAGCGTCGCCTGCGCGTCGGCCTTGCCCTCGTAGAGCTTCAGGAACTCGTCGCTGATGTCGATCGAGAGCCCGGGCACGCGCGCCTCGGGGGCGTAGTCCTCGAAGCCGATGTCGCGCATGTCGAGGAAGGTCTGCGCGTGCGCGGGGTAGCCGTCCTCGAGCACGACCTCGTCGGCGCCCTTGATCGACGGGACCGCGTTGCCGCCGCCCTCGAGCCGGAACTTCTGGCCCTCGGCGCTCAGGAACTCGGTCCAGAACGTGAACGCCGCATCCTTCGCGTCGGTCTTGCCGTTGATCGCGAGGTACGAGGCGGCGACGCCCGTCGGGGCCTCCTGACCGTCAGGAGTCGGCCAGCGAACGATGTCGTAGTTGTCGGGGTTTCCGGCCGTCTGGACGGTTCCGATCGTGTAGCGACCCTGCACGAAGAAGCCCGCCTTGTCGGTCACGAAGACGCTGTCGGCGCCCGCGCCCTCGGGCAGCGTGTCGGCGACGACGAACGTGCCGTCCTGGAAGAGACCGCCGAACTCGTCGAGTGCCTTCACGCTCGCGGCGTCGGTGTTGGCCGTGAACGCGCCCGACTCGTCGTACGGCGCAGGCAGGCCCTGCGACGACAGCCAGCTCCAATGGGTGGCCCAGTAGTTCCAGAACATCGTGCCCGTGAGGCCGGCGTCCTTGAGCTTGGCGTTCATCTCGAGGTACTTGTCGGTCGTCCACTCGCCGTTCTCGGCGAGCGTCGCCGGGTCTTCGGTGATGCCGGCCGCCTCGAGCGCCGCCTTGTCGTACCAGAGCACGTCGGGGTTCGAGTCGTTCGGGGCGCCGTAGTACTCGCCCTCCTTCTCGGCCACGCCGAACAGGCCCGGGTAGAAGTCGTCGGGCTTGGTCTGGCTGTCCTTCGACTCCATGAGCTTCTTGAGCGGCATGAGCCGGCCCGAGTCGACGAACTGGCCCATCTTGTCGTCGCCGACGTAGAACACGTCGGGCGCCGTGTTGCTTGCGAGCTGGGCGAGCAGCTTCGAGTGGTAGTCGCCGTAGTCGGCCACCGGCTGGAGCTTGACGGTGATGTCGGGGTGGCGCTTCATGAACTCCTTGTTGAAGTCCTCGTAGCGGGTGAGCTCCTCTGCGGTGCCCCAGGTCGACCACACCACGGTGTTCTCGTCGTTGCCACCTCCCCCGCCGCTGCACGCCGCGAGTCCGATCGCGATGGCGCTCGCAGCACCGATCGCCAGCAGACGCCTCATCTTCGAGTTCGAGCGGGCCATTCCGCTACCTCTTTCGTCATTGCAGGAGGAGCCGGCGTGGGGAGCCGGCGTGAGGGGGATTGATCGTCATTATTCTGTATACAAAACTCAATTCCGTCAAGGTGCGGCAGGTCACGAACGCGCAACGGCATACCCAGTCGGTGCGTCATTCACGTGCGGAGGCGTGTCGCACCCGGTTCTGCGCGATGCCGATGCGCGAGACGCCGCTCCACTCCTGACTTGCGCACGGACGCGCGAGTTCACACTGCTCGGCGGCGCGCAAACGACGGATGCCCCGTGGCCGATCGGCCACGGGGCATCCGTGTCGTACTGGGTGAGGTGAACGCTAGACGCGCGCCGGCAGCTTGGCGGCGACCAGCTCCGCGATCTGCACGGCGTTGAGCGCCGCGCCCTTGCGCAGGTTGTCGTTCGAGACGAAGAGCACGAGGCCCCGGCCGTCGGGCGCCGACTGGTCCTGGCGGATTCGGCCGACGTAGCTCGGGTCGTTGCCCGCCGCCTGCAGCGGGGTCGGCACGTCGGAGAGCGCGACGCCGGGCGCGTCGGCAAGCAGCTCGGTCGCGCGCTCGGGCGTGATCGGGTTCGCGAACTCGGCGTGGATCGACAGCGAGTGGCCCGTGAAGACCGGCACGCGCACGCACGTGCCGGCGACGAGCAGGCCCGGCAGCTCGAGGATCTTGCGGCTCTCGTTGCGGAGCTTCTTCTCCTCGTCGGTCTCGTTGTCGCCGTCGTCGACGATCGAGCCCGCGAGCGGGATCACGTCGAACGCGATCGGGCGCACGAACTTCTCGGGCTCGGGGAACTCGACGGCGGCACCGTCGTGCACGAGGCCGATCGCGTCCTGCGCCACGGCGGCGCGGGCCTGCTCGAGCAGCTCCTCGCCGCCGGCGAGCCCGGCACCAGAGACGGCCTGGTAGGTCGAGACGATGAGACGCTCGAGCCCGGCCTCGTCGTGCAGCACCTTGAGCACCGGCATCGCAGCCATGGTGGTGCAGTTCGGGTTCGCGATGATGCCCTTCGCGGCCTCGTCGATCGCGTGCGGGTTGACCTCGCTGACGACGAGCGGCACCTCGGGGTCCATGCGCCAGCCGCTCGAGTTGTCGATGACGGTCACGCCGGCGGCCGCGAACCGCGGCGCCTGCGCCTTCGAGAGCGTCGCGCCGGCGGAGAAGATCGCGAGGTCGAGACCGGTCGGGTCGGCGGTCGACGCGTCTTCGACGACGATCTCCTCGCCCTTGAACGGCAGCGTCGTGCCCGCCGAGCGCGCCGACGCGAAGAAGCGGATCCGCGCGACCGGGAAGTCTCGCTCCTCGAGCAGTCGCCGCACGACCGCGCCGACCTGGCCGGTGGCGCCGACGACGCCGATGTTCACACCATTGCTCATGTCACCCTCTTGCTTTCGAGTTCTCTTCAGTTTGCAGGACTTCGGATGTGCCGCAGGCCGGATCGCGTGAATCCGGCCCGAATTGGCAGCATTCCCCTGATTCGGGGCGGGATGCCTCCTGGCCTGGCCTTCGGCCGGCCGCCGCCGGCCGGCAGTCGGCATGCGCCCGAGGCATCCGGCGTCTAGCGGCCCGTGCCCCCGTGCACGACCGCGTCGTCGTCGCCGTCGAGGTCGAAGGCGGTGTGCACGGCGCGGGCGGCGGCGTGCACGCTGTCGGCGCGCGTGACGACCGAGATTCGGATCTCGCTCGTGGAGATCATCTCGATGTTGATGCCCGCCTGGTAGAGCGCCTCGAAGAGCTTCGCCGAGACCCCTGTCGCCGAGCGCATCGCATTGCCGACCAGCGAGAGCTTGCCGATCTGGTCGTCGTACTGCAGCGCCTCGAAACCGATCGCGTCCTGCGCGCCGGCGAGGGCGGTGAGCGCCTTCTCGCCGTCGGCCTTCGGCACGGTGAACGAGATGTCGGTGCGGCCGGTCGCGGCGGCGGAGACGTTCTGCACGATGACGTCGACGTTCGCGTTCGTGCCGGCGACGATCTTGAAGATCTTCGCCGCGGCGCCCGGCTTGTCGGGCACTCCGACGACCGTGATCTTCGCCTCGGACAGGTCGATCGCGACTCCGGCGATGACGGACTCTTCCACAGCTGCTCCTTCGGGAAGACGCGAGGGGTCGTAGACGATCGTCCCCTCGTTGTTGTTGAACGACGAGCGCACGTGCAGGGTCACGCCGTGGCGGCGTGCGTACTCGACGGCGCGGATGTGCAGGACCTTGGCGCCCGACGCGGCGAGTTCGAGCATCTCTTCACTCGTGATGCGATCGAGCTTGTGCGCCTTCTTCACGACGCGCGGGTCGGAGGTGAAGACGCCGTCGACGTCGGTGTAGATCTCGCAGACGTCGGCGTCGAGCGACGCGGCGAGGGCGACGGCGGTCGTGTCGCTGCCGCCGCGGCCGAGGGTCGTGATGTCGCGGGTGTCGCGGTTGAAGCCCTGGAAGCCGGCGACGATGACGATGGCGCCCTCGTCGAGCGCCTCGCGCAGGCGCACGGGCGTGACGTCGACGATGCGGGCGGCGCCGTGCTGGGCGTCGGTGATCATGCCGGCCTGGCTGCCGGTGAAGCTGCGCGCCTCGTGCCCCATGCTCTTGATCGCCATCGCGAGCAGCGCCATCGAGATGCGCTCGCCGGCCGAGAGCAGCATGTCGAGCTCGCGCGGCGCGGGGATGGGCGTGACCTCGTTCGCGAGGTCGAGCAGCTCGTCGGTCGTGTCGCCCATGGCGGAGACGGCGACGACGACGTCGTTGCCCGCCTTGCGCGTCTCGACGATGCGCTTCGCGACCCGCTTGATGCTCTCCGCGTCGGCGACGGACGACCCGCCGAACTTCTGCACGATCAAGCTCACGGGGCCTCCAGGGGGTTCTGGGCGCGCGCGGGCCGACGGGCCCGTCGTCGGATGCTTCATCATACGGCGGCCCGCATGCACGCCCCGCCATGTGACGCCGGGCGGCGCCCGCTCACTCGCCGTGCGGGCGCGGCATGTACCACTCGGTGAACTCGGACGCACGGCCGTCGGGCGCGAAGCGGATCACCCACAGGTTGAGGTAGTCGCGTTCGGCCGGGTACTCGGTGCGCCCCTGCACGAGCGCGAGGTCGGATGCCTCGTGCACGGCGCTCCACTCGAACGACCACTCGCCGTCGGCGTCGGCGTGCTCGAGCCAGCCGGTGACGATGCCCTCGTGCCCGCGCAGGGGCTCGGCGTCGGGCGCCAGGAGGTAGATCGCGTCGTCGGTGAAGAGGGCGCGGATGTCGTCGGGGTCGTTGCTGCGCCACGCCCTGACGTACCCGTCGACCCAGGTCGCGGTGCGTTCGGATGCCTGCTCGCGCTTCGTCGCGGTCATGCCTTCGGTCTACGCGCGCCGCGGGCGTGCGTCAACCGCCCGGCGGCGCACTCCCCCCGCCGGCTCGCGCCGAGCTCGCCCGCCGAACGTGCGGTCGCGGCCCTGAATCGGACGACGAGTGCACGCTCGACGCGAGGGGCTTCCTTCGAACGATGGAATGGGCCCGTCAGGTGACGACGCGACGCCCTTCGAACGCACGACCGAGCGTGACCTCGTCGGCGTACTCGAGGTCGCCGCCCACCGGCAGGCCCGAGGCGAGTCGCGTCACCTTGATCTCGAGGGTGGTGAGCAGCCGGCTGAGGTAGGTCGCCGTCGCCTCGCCCTCGAGGTTGGGGTCGGTCGCGATGATGACCTCGGTGACCGAGCCGTCGGCGAGCCGCTGCATGAGCTGGCGGATGCGCAGCTCGTCGGGGCCGATGCCGTCGATCGGGCTGATCGCGCCGCCGAGCACGTGGTACAGCCCTCGGAACTCGCGGGTGCGCTCGATCGCGACCACGTCCTTGGCCTCCTCGACGACGCAGATGAACGACGGGTCGCGCCGCGGGTCGCGGCAGATCGAGCAGGTCGCCTGCTCGGAGACGTTGCCGCAGATCTCGCAGAAGCGCACCTTGTCGCGGATCTGGAGGAGGATCTCGGCGAGGCGCGAGACGTCGAAGTGCTCGGTCTGCACGATGTGGAACGCGATGCGCTGCGCCGACTTCGGCCCGATGCCGGGCAGCCGGCCGAGTTCGTCGATCAGTTCTTGGACGATGCCTTCGTACACGGGCTACGCACGCTCCCCGAAGCCGCTGCCTGGGACCTCGATCTCTTCGAGGAAGGTCGCGCCGAGCACCTCGCGGACGACCGCCTCGCCGTACCGCTGGATACCGCCGTCGGTCGTCGCGGCCGCCTGGCGCGGCCGGCTCGGTGCCGGCCGTGGGGCTGTTGCGGGCCGGGTCGGCGCAGGCGGGTCGAACCGCTCGGGTTCGGGACCGGGATCGAACGGCGGCTCGTCGTCGATGGGCGGCGCCTCGCTGTCGTCGGGCACGAAATCGGGCGCGTCGCTCGTGGCCTCGGGGCGAGTGCCCGGAGCGACCGGCGCCGGCTCGGCGGCCGGTCGCTCGGCGAGTGCGGTCGCGGTGCGGGCGAGCGGCGCGGCCGTGCCCGCGTCGGATGCGGGTTCGGGGTCGCGCGGAATGGCGACCGTCGCCCACGAGTCGACGGGCCCCGACGAGGCGGGCGTGACGGTGCTCGGCGCGTTCGGCGTCGCGTCGACCGCGGGCGCCGAGGCCCCTGCCCGATTCGGCGTCGCGGAGTCTGATGCCGGGCTCGCCGGCGCGGCGACCGGCGCCCCGGCGCCATCGCCGCTCGGGCGCGTGGGTGCCGACGGGGGCGTCTCGGGACGTGCGGAACCGCCCGGCGCGCCGCCGCCGATGACGCGCGGGACGAACTTGACCGTCACCCCGAGCACCTCGTCGATCGCCGCACGGAGCAGCTCGGCCGAGTTCTGCGCACCTGTGCCGTTGCGCAGGCCCTCGACGTCGCCCGCGCTCGTGAAGCCGAGCACGAGGACTGCCTCGTCGGTGCGGTACTCGAGCACCTGGGCCGTCAGCGCCGCCATCCATGCCGTGCGCTTCTTGCGCTGGAGCACGCTCAGCACCTCGGGCCAGGCGTCGCGCATCTGCTGCACGGTGATCGGCCCGCTCGGACGCACGAACGCCGGTTCGGCCGGGGACGTGTCGGCCACCGGAGGCCCGGCCGACGGTTCGGCGGACGCCGGAGGGGTCTCGGGCATGACGGCCGAGATCACCTCGGACGCCCGGGCGGGCTCGGCCGCCGCGGGCTCGGTACCGCGGGCGGGGCGCGCGGGCTCGACCGGGACCCGCGGTGCCTCGGCGGCGCGCGGAGCCGGCGCCTCGGCTCGGACGGCAGCGGGCGTGCCGGCAGGCGGCGCGATCGGCGCCGCCGCTCCCCCGGCGCCGACCTGGCGCTCGAGGCGCTCGACGCGCGCGAGCGCACCGCGCTCGGTGTCGTCGCTCGACGGCACGAGCACGCGCGCGAGCATGAGTTCGAGATGCAGGCGCGGGGAGGTCGCACCGGTCATCTCGGTGAGGGTCTGGCTGACGAGATCGGCGACCCGGGAGAGCTCGGCCGGGCCGAACGACTGCGCCTGCACGGCCATGCGCGCCAGTTCGTCTTCGGGGACGCCCCGCAGCACGGCGGCCGCGGCCTCGGGCGTCGAGGCCGCGACGACTATGAGGTCGCGCAGCCGCTCGAGCAGGTCTTCGACGAATCGACGAGGGTCTTGGCCCGTCTGCACGACGCGGTCGGCCGCTGCGAACGCGCCGGCGGCGTCGTGCGCGCCGATCGCGTCGATGACCTCGTCGAGGAGGGCCCCGTGCGTGTAGCCGAGCAGCGCGACCGCGCGCTCGTAGTCGATCGCCGAACCCTCGGAGCCCGCGATCAGCTGGTCGAGCAGCGACAGGGTGTCACGGGGCGACCCGCCGCCGGCCCGCACGACGAGTGCGAGCACGCCGGGTTCGACCGAGATGCCCTCTTCGTTGCAGAGCTGCTGCACGTACTCGAGCATCGGCGCGGGCGGAACGAGCCGGAACGGATAGTGGTGCGTGCGCGACCGGATCGTGCCGAGCACCTTGTCGGGCTCGGTCGTCGCGAAGATGAACTTGATGTGCTCGGGCGGCTCTTCGACGATCTTCAGCAGCGCGTTGAAGCCGCCGGAGGTCACCATGTGCGCCTCGTCGATGATGAAGATCTTGTAGCGGTCGCGCGCGGGGGCGAAGATCGCCCGCTCGCGCAGGTCGCGGGCGTCGTCGACACCGCCGTGGCTCGCCGCGTCGATCTCGACGACGTCGAGCGAGCCGCCCCCGCCGCGCGACAGCTCGACGCAGCTCGGGCACACACCGCACGGGGCGTCGGTCGGCCCCTCGGCGCAGTTGAGGCAACGCGCGAGGATGCGAGCGGAGGTCGTCTTGCCGCACCCGCGCGGCCCGCTGAACAGGTAGGCGTGATTGACCCGATCGGTGCGGAGCGCCGTCATCAGCGGCTCCGTCACCTGGGACTGGCCGATCATCTCGGCGAACGTCTCTGGCCGGTAGCGGCGATATAGGGCGGTGACCACGCATCAATCGTAGTTGCCGCGTCCGACACGGCATCCGGATGCCTCGGGCGTACGATGCTCGGACGGAAGGAGCGTGATCACGGTGACGACGATGACCCCGGCTCAGCTCGAACGGTTCCAGGCCCGGTTGCTCGCCGAGCGTGCCGACGCCGAGGAGCGCGCCGCCGAGTTCGACGACCAGATGAGCGAGGTCCGCCATGCGCGGTCCGAGGCGAGCGCCGACGACGAGCACGACCCCGAGGGGCCCACGATGACCCAGGAATGGTCGCAGCGCACCGCCGTGCTCGCCGACGTGCAGGCGGAGCTCGCCGACATCGACCACGCCCTCGCCCGCATCGCCGACGGCACCTACGGCGTCTGCGCCCGCTGCGGCAAGCGCATCACCGTCGCCCGGCTCGACGCCCGGCCGACCGCGACGCTCTGCATCGACTGCGCACGCCTCGCTCGGTGACGACGGGGTGCCCGGCGCTCGGCGC
>NZ_JBSHHD010000035.1:0-37287 GCF_053618155.1 Agromyces sp. NPDC055658
CTCGCCGAGGCATCCGCTCTCCCTCTCACTTCCGTTCCTGAACCTCCCGGAGGAACCCCCGTGGCACAAGACGTGCTCACCGACCTGAGCAAGGTCCGCAACATCGGCATCATGGCCCACATCGATGCCGGCAAGACCACCACCACCGAGCGCATCCTGTTCTACACGGGCGTCAACCACAAGCTCGGCGAGACCCACGACGGCGCCTCGACGACCGACTGGATGGAGCAGGAGAAGGAGCGCGGCATCACGATCACGTCTGCCGCCGTGACCTGCTTCTGGAACAAGAACCAGATCAACATCATCGACACCCCCGGCCACGTCGACTTCACGGTCGAGGTCGAGCGCTCGCTCCGCGTGCTCGACGGCGCGGTCGCCGTCTTCGACGGCAAGGAGGGCGTCGAGCCCCAGTCCGAGACGGTGTGGCGTCAGGCCGACAAGTACAACGTGCCGCGCATCTGCTTCGTCAACAAGATGGACAAGCTCGGTGCCGACTTCTACTTCACCGTCGACACGATCGTCAACCGCCTGGGCGCCAAGCCGCTCGTGCTCCAGCTCCCGATCGGTGCCGAGAACGACTTCATCGGTGTCGTCGACCTGATCGAGATGCGCGCCCTCGTGTGGCCCGGCGACGCCAAGGGCGACGTGACCATGGGTGCCAAGTACGAGGTCCAGGAGATCCCCGCCGACCTCAAGGACAAGGCCGACGAGTACCGTCAGGTCCTGCTCGAGACCGTCGCCGAGACCGACGACGCGCTGCTCGAGAAGTTCTTCGGCGGCGAGGACCTCACGGTCGCCGAGATCAAGGGCGCCATCCGCAAGATGGTCGTCAACTCCGAGATCTACCCGGTGCTCTGCGGCTCGGCGTTCAAGAACCGCGGCGTGCAGCCGATGCTCGACGCGGTCATCGACTTCCTGCCGTCGCCGCTCGACGTGCCCGCCATCGAGGGCCGCAACCCGCGCAACGAGGAAGAGATCATCGAGCGTCACCCCGACGCGAACGACCCGTTCGCCGCGCTGGCGTTCAAGGTCGCGGTGCACCCGTTCTTCGGCCGCCTCACCTACGTGCGCGTCTACTCGGGTCACCTCGACTCGGGTGCCCAGGTCGTCAACTCGACCAAGGGCAAGAAGGAGCGCATCGGCAAGATCTTCCAGATGCACGCCAACAAGGAGAACCCGGTCGACTCGGTCACCGCGGGCAACATCTACGCGGTCATCGGCCTCAAGGACACGACCACGGGCGACACCCTGTGCGACCCCGACAACCAGGTCGTGCTCGAGTCGATGACCTTCCCCGAGCCCGTCATCGAGGTCGCCATCGAGCCGAAGACCAAGGCCGACCAGGAGAAGCTCGGCACCGCGATCCAGAAGCTCGCCGAAGAGGACCCGACGTTCCGCACCGAGCTCAACCCCGAGACCGGCCAGACCGTCATCAAGGGCATGGGCGAGCTGCACCTCGACATCCTCGTCGACCGCATGAAGCGGGAGTTCAAGGTCGAGGCGAACGTCGGCAAGCCGCAGGTCGCGTACCGCGAGACCATCAAGCGCGCGGTCGAGCGCCACGACTACACCCACAAGAAGCAGACGGGTGGCTCGGGCCAGTTCGCGAAGATCCAGTTCGCGCTGGAGCCGCTCGAGGTCGAGGGCGACAAGATCTACGAGTTCTCGAACGAGGTCACGGGCGGTCGCATCCCCCGCGAGTACATCCCCTCGGTCGACGCGGGCTTCCAGGACGCCATGCAGTACGGCATCCTCGCCGGCTTCCCGATGGTGGGCGTCAAGGCGCGCCTCATCGACGGTGCCGCCCACGACGTCGACTCCTCGGAGATGGCGTTCAAGATCGCCGGCTCGATGGGCTTCAAGGAAGCCGCTCGGAAGGCGAACCCCGTTCTGCTCGAACCGCTGATGAGCGTCGAGGTCCGTACTCCCGAGGAGTACATGGGCGACGTCATCGGCGACCTGAACTCGCGCCGCGGCCAGATCCAGTCCATGGAGGACGCCGCCGGTGTGAAGGTCGTGCGTGCGCACGTCCCGCTCTCGGAGATGTTCGGTTACATCGGCGACCTGCGGTCGAAGACCTCGGGCCGCGCCGTGTACTCGATGGAGTTCGAGAGCTACGCGGAGGTCCCGAAGGCTGTCGCCGACGAGATCGTCCAGAAGAACAAGGGCGACTGAGTCTCCCTAGCGGGGGCTCCGGCCCTTCGCCCGCACGAACCTTCCGGTTCGCGTAACATAACAACACAACCCCCGTAGCACGCCGGTCGCAATCCAGCGCCCGGAGTTCCTACACGAGTCCTGAGGAGGACCCACAGTGGCTAAGGCCAAGTTCGAGCGGACCAAGCCGCACGTCAACATCGGTACGATCGGTCACGTCGACCACGGCAAGACGACGCTCACCGCCGCGATCTCGAAGGTGCTCGCCGACAAGTACCCGTCGGCCACCAACGTGCAGCGCGACTTCGCGTCGATCGACTCGGCTCCCGAAGAGCGTCAGCGCGGCATCACGATCAACATCTCGCACGTCGAGTACGAGACGCCGAAGCGCCACTACGCGCACGTCGACGCCCCGGGTCACGCCGACTACATCAAGAACATGATCACCGGTGCGGCTCAGATGGACGGCGCGATCCTCGTGGTCGCGGCGACCGACGGCCCGATGGCCCAGACCCGCGAGCACGTCCTGCTCGCCAAGCAGGTCGGCGTGCCGTACCTGCTCGTCGCCCTCAACAAGAGCGACATGGTCGACGACGAGGAGATCCTGGAGCTCGTCGAGCTCGAGGTCCGCGAGCTGCTCTCGTCGCAGGGCTTCCCCGGCGACGACGCTCCGGTCGTCCGCGTCTCGGGCCTGAAGGCGCTCGAGGGCGACGAGAAGTGGGTCCAGTCGGTCCTCGACCTCATGGAGGCCGTCGACGAGTCGATCCCCGACCCGGTGCGCGACAAGGACAAGCCGTTCCTCATGCCCGTCGAGGACGTCTTCACCATCACCGGCCGTGGCACGGTCGTCACGGGTCGCGCCGAGCGCGGCACGCTGAAGATCAACTCCGAGGTCGAGATCGTCGGCATCCGCCCGACGCAGAAGACCACGGTCACGGGTATCGAGATGTTCCACAAGCAGCTCGACGAGGCCTGGGCCGGCGAGAACTGCGGTCTCCTGCTCCGCGGCACCAAGCGCGAGGACGTCGAGCGCGGCCAGGTCGTCGTGGCGCCGGGTTCGGTCACCCCCCACACCAACTTCGAGGGCACTGCCTACATCCTCTCGAAGGACGAGGGCGGCCGTCACAACCCGTTCTACGCGAACTACCGTCCGCAGTTCTACTTCCGCACCACCGACGTCACCGGCGTCATCACGCTGCCCGAGGGCACCGAGATGGTCATGCCCGGCGACACCACCGACATGACGGTCGAGCTCATCCAGCCGATCGCCATGGAGGAGGGCCTCGGCTTCGCCATCCGCGAGGGTGGCCGCACCGTCGGCGCCGGTACCGTCACGAAGATCATCAAGTAATCTTCGCGACTGCGACCTGAGGGGGTCGGGCTTCCACCGGAGGCCCGGCCCCTTCGTCGTTCGCGGCGAGGGTCGGGACGGCGTCGGATTCTCCGGATCGGAGGCCCGGCCCCCTTCGTCGTACGCGGTGAGGGTCGGGACGGCGTCGGATTCTCCGGACTGGAGGCACGGCCCCCTTCGTCGTACGCTGGGTGACGATGGGCGGTTCCCCCACCCTCCTCGCTCGATCCGCGGTACGTCCCGAGATCCAGGCTCTCCGGGCCGTGGCCGTGGGCGCGGTCGTGCTCCATCATGGCTGGCCGGCCGTCGCGCCGGCCGGGTACATGGGCGTCGACGTCTTCTTCGTCGTCTCCGGCTTCCTCATCACCGGCCTCCTCATGCGCGAGGCCGAGCGCGTCGGGCGCATCTCCCTGCGCGACTTCTACCTGCGCCGTGCACGACGCATCCTCCCCGCGGCGATGGCCACGCTCCTGGCCGTGTCGGCGCTGACGCTGCTCCTCGTCCCGCAACGGGAGTGGCGGCAGTGGTTCCGCGAGATCGTCGCGTCGGCGCTCTACTACGAGAACTGGCAGCTCGCCGTCGACTCGCAGATCCCGCGGCGCGCCGATCTCGAGTCCACCCCGGTCCAGCACTTCTGGTCGCTCTCGGTCGAGGAGCAGTTCTACCTGTTCTGGCCGCTCCTGCTCATCGCGGCGCTGTGGTTCGCCGCCCGGCACAGGGCCGGCTCGGCGGCCGTGGTGCTGACCCTGCTCGGCGCGGTCACGATCGCGTCGTTCGCGCACTCGATCGCGCTCACCGCGCAGGATGCGAACCTCGCCTACTTCTCGACCTTCGCGCGGACGTGGGAATTCGGCATCGGCGGCATCCTCGCGATCGCGAGCCGGTCGCCCCTCACGGGTCGGGCGGGACTCCGCGCCGCGGTCTCATGGGCAGGACTCGTGCTCATCGCGGTGCCGATCCTGACCTTCCGTGCACCCGAGGTCTTCCCCGGGGCCGTCGTGCTCGTGCCCGTCGCCGGCACCCTCGCCGTCATCTGGGCGGGCATGCCGGAGGTGGCGTGGTCGCCGGCTGGGCTCGCCGGCCTCCGGCCCGTGCAGTGGATGGGCGACGTCTCGTACTCGCTCTACCTCTGGCACTGGCCGATCTTCATGTTCGTGCCCTACCTGACCGGAATGCCGAGCCCGCCCTGGCTGATGGTGCTGCTCGTCGCACTGTCGTTCGCGGTCGCGGGTCTCTCGAAGCGCTTCATCGAGGATCCGTTCCGGCACGGGCGGCGAGGACGGCGCCTCCGGCCCGTCTTCCTGCTGTCGGGGCTCGCCGGGCTGATCGTCGTCATCGTCGGTGCGGGCATCGTCGCGCCGGGCATCGCGGCAGAGCGGGCGGTCGCCTGCGAGCGGGAGTGACGCGCGGGCTCAGCGCATCTCGGTGCCGTCGATGACCGTGTGCACGTCGATCGCTCCCTCGACGCTGCGGCCCACCGTGCACGCCCGTTCGATCGACCGCACCATGATGTCGAGGAGCTTGTCGCGCTCGGCCGGCTCCAGGCCCGACAGGTCGAGCAGCAGTTCCTCGCCGATGCGCTCGTACTTGTTGGATGCCTCCTCCGACTGCCCGTGCGCCCACACCGTGAGCTCGGCGTCGTCGCCGAGGCGGCGCGACATCGGCCGGTCGACCGAGAGGCCGACGCAGCCGGCGAGGGCGAGCTTCAAGAGCTCGCCGGGGGAGAAGTGCACGCCCTCGACGTCGAGGCCGCCGATCGCGACCGTCGCCCCGCGGGCATTGCGACCGACGTAGCGGCGCGTGCCGACGCGGGTCGCCGAGACGCTGCCCGGCGCCTCCTTCGAACTCGGCTGCGGCCTGGTCTCCGACATGTGGGCTCCTCCTCGGTTCGCGCGTGTCCCTCCATCATGTCGGAGCCCGGAGGCGAGGCATCCCGATCGGCGGAGAACCGGCGCGATCGCCGGCGAATCTGCGGGCTCGCTGGGAGTCGAGCGTGCGCGACACGCCCGGGTTGCACGCACCCTCCGAATGTGGCAAACTCGTTGAGTTCAACATTTCGAACGCGGGCCCCTGTGCGCGCGTTCGAATCACTGTCAGGCAGTGCATAGCCACCCGCCGTTCCCACGGAGCGCAGTCGGGGTCAGGCTAGGCCGCAGGCAGCAGAACACACAACCGACCACCACACGCCCGGGGCGACCCGTGCGCGTGCGCGCCGGTTGGGGCTCGAAGGTCGAGCGTGTCGAGAGCACCGCCCCGGGTGACCGGGCGGGTGGTTTCGACAGGCTCGATCACCGGCCTTTGACAGAAGAACAGTGGTGCTTCACACGGAGTGACTACGCGGCGTCCGATGCCCTCGGAAGGGGTAAGACGCCTTGACAGAGAGAGAGTCAGCAATGGCGGGACAGAAGATCCGCATTCGACTGAAGTCGTACGACCACGAGGTCATCGACACCTCGGCGCGCAAGATCGTCGACACGGTGACCCGCGCGGGTGCCACGGTCGTCGGCCCCGTGCCGCTTCCGACCGAGAAGAACGTGGTGTGCGTCATCCGTTCGCCCCACAAGTACAAGGACAGCCGCGAGCACTTCGAGATGCGCACCCACAAGCGCCTCATCGACATCGTGGACCCGACGCCCAAGGCCGTCGACTCGCTCATGCGTCTCGACCTCCCGGCCGACGTCAACATCGAGATCAAGCTCTGAGGTAACAGATGTCTTCCGCTACCAAGAACGTGAAGGGTCTGCTCGGCACCAAGCTCGGCATGACCCAGGTGTGGGACGAGAACAACAAGCTCGTCCCGGTGACGGTCATCGAGATCGCTCCCAACGTGGTCACGCAGATCCGCACCGCTGAGAAGGACGGCTACGAGGCCGTCCAGATCGCCGCCGGCGCCATCGACCCGCGCAAGGTCTCGCAGCCGCTCAAGGGCCACTTCGAGAAGACGGCCGGCACCACGCCCCGTCGCCACGTGACCGAGATCCGCACCGCCGACGCGTCGAGCTACGCGACGGGCCAGGAGCTCACCGTCGACGCGACCTTCGAGGCCGGCCAGCTGGTCGACGTCGTCGGCACGTCGAAGGGCAAGGGCTTCGCCGGTGTCATGAAGCGCCACAACTTCAAGGGCGTCTCCGCTTCGCACGGTTCCCACCGCAACCACCGCAAGCCCGGCTCGATCGGTGCTTCGTCGACCCCCAGCCGTGTCTTCAAGGGCATGCGCATGGCCGGTCGCATGGGTGGCGAGCGCGTGACCGTGCTGAACCTCCGCGTGCACGCCGTCGACGCCGAGAAGGGCCTCATGCTCGTCAAGGGCGCGGTTCCCGGTGCTCGCGGCCGCCTCGTTTTCGTCCGCAACGCAGTGAAGGGGGCGTAGTCCATGGCTACCGCCAACACCATCGACGTGCTCGACGCGACCGGCAAGAAGTCCGGCACGGTCGAGCTGCCCGCCGAGCTCTTCGACGTTCAGACGAACGTCCCGCTCATCCACCAGGTCGTCGTCGCCCAGCTCGCCGCTGCGCGCCAGGGCACGCACAAGACCAAGACCCGCGGCGAGGTCTCGGGTTCGGGCCGCAAGCCCTTCAAGCAGAAGGGCACCGGCCGTTCGCGCCAGGGTTCGGTCCGCGCTCCCGAGCACAAGGGCGGTGGCACGGTCCACGGCCCGCAGCCGCGCGACTACTCGCAGCGCACGCCCAAGAAGATGATCGCCGCTGCGCTCCTCGGTGTGCTCAGCGACCGTGCCCGCGGCTCGCGCATCCACGCGGTCGAGGGATTCGTCGCCGGTGACGTCGCGAAGACGAAGGACGCGGTCGCGCTCCTCGGCAAGATCGCGCCGGCCAACCGCTTCCTCGTGGTCCTCGCCCGTGGCGAGGAGCTCAGCGAGCGCGCGGTCCGCAACATCGAGACCGTGCACGTGCTGCCGGTCGACCAGCTGAACGCCTACGACGTGGTCGTCTCGGACGACATCGTCTTCAGCACCGCCGCGCTCGAGGCCTTCGTGGCCGCGAAGTCGGCGAAGAAGGAAGAGGTCTCCGCATGAGCGCCGCACAGAACAAGGACCCGCGCGACATCATCATCGCGCCGGTCGTCTCGGAGAAGAGCTACGGCCTGATCGACGAGGGCAAGTACACGTTCATCGTGGACCCCCGCTCGAACAAGACCGAGATCAAGCTCGCCATCGAGAAGATCTTCAACGTCCAGGTGGCGTCGATCAACACCCTGAACCGCCAGGGCAAGACCCGCCGCACCCGGTTCGGCATGGGCAAGCGCAAGGACACCAAGCGCGCGATCGTCACCCTCAAGTCCGGCTCGATCGACATCTTCACGGCTGTCGGCTAAGGAGCAGAGGAAGAACTATGGCTATTCGTAAGTACAAGCCCACGACCCCGGGTCGTCGCGGTTCGTCGGTCGCCGACTTCGCGGAGATCACGCGCTCGACGCCCGAGAAGTCGCTGCTCCGCCCGCTGTCGAAGACCGGTGGTCGCAACAACCAGGGCCGCATCACGACCCGTCACATCGGTGGTGGCCACAAGCGCCAGTACCGCGTGATCGACTTCCGTCGCAACGACAAGGACGGCGTGCCCGCCAAGGTCGCTCACATCGAGTACGACCCCAACCGCACCGCCCGCATCGCGCTGATCCACTACATCGACGGCACGAAGCGCTACATCCTCGCGCCGAACAAGCTCAAGCAGGGCGACCCGATCGAGGCCGGCGTGAACGCCGACATCAAGCCGGGCAACAACCTGCCGCTCAAGAACATCCCGACCGGTACCGTCGTGCACGCCATCGAGCTCCGCCCCGGCGGCGGCGCGAAGCTGGCCCGCTCGGCCGGCGCCTCGGTGCGTCTCGTCGCCAAGGACGGCCCCTACGCGCAGCTCCGCCTGCCGTCGGGCGAGATCCGCAACGTCGACGCGCGCTGCCGCGCGACCGTCGGCGAGGTCGGCAACGCCGAGCAGTCGAACATCAACTGGGGCAAGGCCGGCCGCAAGCGCTGGAAGGGCGTCCGCCCGACCGTCCGCGGTGTCGCGATGAACCCGATCGACCACCCGCACGGTGGTGGTGAGGGCAAGACCTCCGGTGGTCGTCACCCGGTCAGCCCGTGGGGTCAGCCCGAGGGTCGCACCCGTCGCCCCAACAAGGAGAGCGACAAGCTCATCGTCCGTCGTCGCACCGTCGGCAAGAAGCGCAAGTAGGAGTAGAAGAAGATGCCGCGCAGTCTCAAGAAGGGCCCCTTCGTCGACGAGCACCTGCTTCGCAAGGTCGCCGTGCAGAACGAAGCCGGTTCGAAGAACGTCATCAAGACGTGGTCGCGTCGCTCGATGATCGTCCCCGCCATGCTGGGTCACACGATCGCCGTGCACGACGGCCGCAAGCACATCCCGGTGTTCGTCACCGAGACCATGGTGGGCCACAAGCTCGGCGAGTTCGCCCCCACCCGCACCTTCCGTGGACACGTGAAGGACGACAAGAAGGGCCGCCGCCGCTGACGCGGTGGTGTGAAGGAGGAAAGAAATGGTGGAGTCGATCGCACGCGTGCGACACATCCGCGTGACCCCCATGAAGGCCCGCCGCGTCGTCAACCTGATCCGCGGCAAGCAGGCTCAGGAGGCCCTGGCCATCCTGAAGTTCGCCCCGCAGGGTGCGAGCGAGCCCGTGTACAAGCTCGTCGCCTCGGCCATCGCGAACGCTCGCGTCAAGGCCGATGCCACGAACACCTACCTGGACGAGCAGGACCTCTACGTGAAGACGGCGTTCGTCGATGAGGGCACCACCCTCAAGCGATTCCAGCCGCGCGCGCAGGGCCGTGCCTTCCGCATCAACAAGCGCACGAGCCACATCACCATCGTGCTCGGCACGCCCGAGGAGGGTACGAAGTAATGGGTCAGAAGGTCAACCCGTACGGCTTCCGTCTCGGCATCACCACCGACCACGTGTCGCGGTGGTTCTCCGATTCGACGAAGCCCGGTCAGCGCTACTCCGACTACCTCGCCGAGGATGTCAAGATCCGTCGCCTGCTCCAGACGTCGCTCGACCGCGCCGGTGTCTCGCGCATCGAGATCGAGCGCACCCGCGACCGCGTCCGCGTGGACATCCACACGGCGCGTCCCGGCATCGTGATCGGCCGCCGCGGCGCCGAGGCCGAGCGCATCCGCGCCGACCTCGAGAAGCTCACCGGCAAGCAGATCCAGCTCAACATCCTCGAGGTGAAGAACCCCGAGGCCGACGCCCAGCTCGTCGCGCAGGGCATCGCCGAGCAGCTCTCGGCTCGTGTGGCGTTCCGCCGCGCGATGCGCAAGGGCCTGCAGGGCGCGCAGCGCGCCGGCGCCAAGGGTGTCCGCATCCAGGTGTCGGGCCGTCTCGGCGGCGCCGAGATGAGCCGCTCGGAGTTCTACCGCGAGGGCCGCGTGCCCCTGCACACGCTCCGCGCGAACATCGACTACGGCTTCTACGAGGCCAAGACCACCTTCGGCCGCATCGGCGTGAAGGTCTGGATCTACAAGGGCGACATCACCAACAAGGAACTCGCGCGCGAGCAGGCGGCCCAGAAGCCGTCCCGCGACCGCAACGACCGTCCCCGCCGCGACCGCGCCCCCAAGGCCGAGCCGGCGACCGCAGGAGTTGAGGCATAACCATGTTGATTCCCCGTCGAGTCAAGTACCGCAAGCAGCACCACCCCGGCCGCTCGGGCCAGGCCACCGGCGGCACCAAGGTGTCGTTCGGCGAGTACGGCATCCAGGCGCTCACGCCCGCTTACGTGACCAACCGTCAGATCGAGTCCGCTCGTATCGCGATGACCCGTCACATCAAGCGCGGCGGCAAGGTGTGGATCAACATCTACCCCGACCGTCCGCTCACCAAGAAGCCGGCCGAGACCCGCATGGGTTCCGGTAAGGGTTCGCCCGAGTGGTGGGTCGCCAACGTCAAGCCGGGTCGCGTCCTCTTCGAGGTCTCGGGCGTCTCCGAGGAACTCGCCCGCGAGGCGATGACCCGTGCCATCCACAAGCTGCCCCTCAAGGCACGCATCATCAAGCGCGAGGAGGGCGACGCATAATGGCCGTCGGCACCAAGGAGCTCAGCCCCGCAGAGCTCGACACCTTTGAAGACGAGCGACTCGTCGACGAGCTGAAGAAGGCCAAGGAGGAGCTGTTCAACCTGCGCTTCCAGTCGGCCACCGGCCAGCTCGAGAGCCACGGCCGACTGAAGGCCGTCAAGCGCGACATCGCCCGCATCTACACGGTCATCCGTGAGCGCGAGCTCGGCATCCGTGCCACTCCCGCGCCGGTCGAGGCGGCCCCCGCCAAGACCGAGAAGAAGACGAAGAAGGCCAAGGCCGAGGCAGAAGCCCCGGCCGAGGCCGCTGAGACGAAGGAGGCCTGACATGGCTGAGACCAAGAAGGCTGCGGCCGAGGTCGCCGAGGCTGAGCTCGTTGAGACCGCAGAGCACCGTCCGTACCGCAAGGTGCGCCGCGGCTACGTCGTCAGCGACAAGATGGACAAGACCATCGTCGTCGAGGTCGAGGACCGCGTGAAGCACCCCCTCTACGGCAAGGTCATGCGCCGGACGTCGAAGGTCAAGGCGCACGACGAGCAGAACACCGCCGGCATCGGCGACCTCGTCGTGATCAGCGAGACCCGTCCCCTTTCCGCCACGAAGCGCTGGCGTCTCGTCGAGATCGTCGAGAAGGCCAAGTAAGCCTCGCCGGCTTGCTCAGAGAAGGAGTTCGAAGTGCTTCAGCAGGAATCACGAGTCAAGGTCGCCGACAACACCGGCGCCAAGGAGCTGCTCACCATTCGCGTGCTCGGCGGCTCGAAGCGTCGCTACGCCGGCCTCGGTGACGTCATCGTCGCGACCGTCAAGGACGCGATCCCCGGCGGCAACGTCAAGAAGGGCGATGTGGTCAAGGCCGTCATCGTCCGCACCGTCAAGGAGACCCGTCGTCCCGACGGCTCCTACATCAAGTTCGACGAGAACGCCGCGGTCATCCTGAAGAACGACGGTGACCCCCGCGGCACCCGTATCTTCGGCCCGGTCGGTCGCGAGCTTCGCGACAAGAAGTTCATGAAGATCATCTCGCTGGCACCGGAGGTTATCTAAGTCATGGCCAACATCAAGAAGGGCGACCTCGTCCAGGTCATCTCGGGCCGCAGCCAGGCTCGCGGCGGCGACCGCGGCAAGCAGGGCAAGGTCCTCGAGGTGCTCGTCGCCGAGAACCGCGTCATCGTCGAGGGCGTCAACTACGTCACGAAGCACGTGCGCGTCGGCCAGACCCAGCGCGGCACGAAGACCGGTGGCATCGAGACCCAGGAGGCGCCGATCCACGTCTCGAACGTCGCGATCGTCGACCCCGAGTCGAAGAAGCCGACCCGCGTCGGCTTCCGCACCGAGCAGGTGACGAAGGACGGCGTCACGAAGACCGTCCGCGTCCGCTACGCCAAGAAGTCAGGTAAGGACCTGTAATGACCGACACGGCAACGCAGGCTGGCAAAATCCAGCCGCGACTGAAGACCAAGTACCGCGGCGACATCGCCAAGGCCCTCACCGAGCAGTTCGACTACGCGAACCCGCACCAGGTGCCCGGCCTCGTGAAGATCGTCGTGAACATGGGTGTCGGCGAAGCCGCCCGCGATGGCAAGGTCATCGACGGCGCGATCGCCGACCTCACGAAGATCACCGGCCAGAAGCCGCAGGTGACGAAGGCCCGCAAGTCCATCGCGCAGTTCAAGCTGCGCGAGGGGCAGCCGATCGGTGCGCACGTGACGCTCCGCGGCGACCGCATGTGGGAGTTCCTCGACCGCCTGCTCTCGCTCGCACTGCCCCGCATCCGCGACTTCCGCGGCCTCAGCGACCAGCAGTTCGACGGCCACGGCAACTACACCTTCGGTCTCACGGAGCAGAGCGTGTTCCACGAGATCGACCAGGACAAGATCGACCGCGTCCGCGGCATGGACATCACCGTGGTGACCACCGCCTCGAACGACGACGAGGGTCGTGCGCTGCTCAAGGCGCTCGGCTTCCCGTTCAAGCAGGTCGAGAACGCGTAAAGCCTGCGTGTAGTAGACTCTACGAGTTTGTGCTCGAGCCGCCGGCTCCCGACGCATCGGGGGCCGGCCGGCCCGAGACATCCGGCCTCACGCAACCGCTGAGGCCACCACCACAGGTCAGTCCCCGTGTAACGGGTCCTGAAACCTGGTGAACGTTAGGAACGAATCGTCATGACGATGACCGACCCGGTCGCTGACATGCTGACCCGTCTGCGGAACGCGAACTCCGCACACCACGACTCCGTGTCGATGCCCCACTCGAAGCTCAAGGGCCACATCGCCGAGATCCTCAAGACCGAGGGCTACATCGCCGACTTCGAGGTCGCCGACGCTCGCGTGGGCAAGACCCTCACGCTGAAGCTCAAGTTCGGCCCGAACCGCGAGCGCTCGATCGCCGGTATCAAGCGCGTCTCGAAGCCCGGCCTCCGCGTCTACGCGAAGTCGACCGAGCTGCCCAAGGTGCTCGGCGGCCTCGGCGTCGCGATCCTGTCCACTTCCAGCGGTCTGCTCACCGACCGCCAGGCCGAGAAGAAGGGCGTGGGTGGGGAAGTCCTCGCCTACGTGTGGTAATCAGCTATGTCGCGTATTGGACGACTTCCCATCGACATCCCCGCCGGCGTCACCGTGACGATCGACGGCCAGGATGTGACCGTCAAGGGCCCGAAGGGTGAGCTCGCGCTCACCGTCGCCGCTCCCATCGTGGCCAAGGTCGAGGACAACCAGGTCGTCGTGACCCGTCCCGACGACGAGCGCGCGTCGCGCTCGCTGCACGGCCTGACCCGCACGCTCATCGCCAACGACATCATCGGCGTGACCCAGGGCTACGCCAAGGGCCTCGAGATCGTCGGCACCGGTTACCGCGTCGCGCAGAAGGGCAGCGCCGTCGAGTTCGCGCTCGGCTTCTCGCACCCGGTGACCGTCGAGGCGCCCGCCGGGATCACCCTGACCGTCGAGGGCAACAACAAGCTCACGGTCGCGGGTATCTCGAAGCAGGCCGTCGGCGAGACCGCCGCCAACATCCGCAAGATCAAGAAGCCCGAGCCGTACAAGGGCAAGGGCATCCGCTACGCCGGCGAGGTCGTGCGTCGCAAGGCCGGAAAGGCTGGTAAGTAATCATGGCCGTGAAGAGCAAGACGGCTTCGCGTTCGCGTCGCCACACCCGCCTTCGCAAGAAGATCGTCGGCACGGAGGTCCGCCCCCGTCTCGTCGTCACCCGTTCGGCCCGCCACGTCTTCGTGCAGGTCGTCGACGACGCCAAGGGCCACACCCTCGCGTCGGCGTCGACCATGGAGGCCGACCTCCGCGCGTTCGACGGTGACAAGACCGCCAAGGCCAAGAAGGTCGGCGAGCTGGTCGCCGAGCGCGCCAAGCAGGCCGGCGTCGAGGCGGTCGTGTTCGACCGCGGCGGCAACAAGTACGCCGGTCGCGTCGCCGCGATCGCCGATGGAGCGCGAGAGGCAGGGCTGAGCCTGTGAGCGAGAACAGCAATGTGAAGGAGCCCGAGGTGACTGCAGAGGCACCCGTCGAGACGGCTGCGGCTTCGGAGCCGGCCCGCAACGAGCGCGACTCGCGCCGTGGTGGCCGCGACCGCAACCAGGGCGGCCGCGACCGCGGCGGCCGCGACGCCGAGAAGAGCCAGTTCCTCGAGCGCGTCGTCACCATCAACCGCGTGTCGAAGGTCGTCAAGGGCGGCCGTCGCTTCAGCTTCACGGCGCTCGTCGTCGTGGGTGACGGCAACGGTCTCGTCGGCGTCGGCTACGGCAAGGCGCGCGAGGTCCCGACGGCGATCTCGAAGGGCGTCGAGGAGGCGAAGAAGAACTTCTTCCGCGTCCCGCGCGTCGGCACCACCATCCCGCACCCCGTGCAGGGCGAGGCCGCTGCCGGCGTCGTGCTCCTGCGTCCGGCTTCGCCCGGTACCGGTGTCATCGCCGGTGGTCCGGTGCGCGCCGTGCTCGAGTGCGCCGGCATCCACGACGTGCTGTCGAAGTCGCTCGGCTCGTCGAACACGATCAACATCGTGCACGCCACGGTCGAGTCGCTCAAGCAGCTCGAGGAGCCGCGTGCCGTCGCCGCCCGTCGTGGTCTCGACTACGACGAGGTCGCCCCGGCGCGCCTCATCCGTGCCGAGGCACAGGCGGCCGAGGCCGCTGCAGCAGCGAAGGCAGGTGCCTGATGGCCAAGCAGCTCAAGGTGACCCAGATCAAGTCCAAGGTGAGCGAGAAGCAGTACCAGCGTGACACGCTGCGCAGCCTCGGGCTCAAGCGAATCGGCCAGTCGGTCGTGCGTGAGGACACCCCGCAGAACCGCGGGTACGTCAACACCGTCGCTCACCTCGTGAAGGTTGAGGAGATTGACTAATGGCTGACGAGAAGAACGTCGCCGAGGAGACCCCGAAGAAGGCTCCGGCCAAGAAGGCGCCCGCCAAGGCGGCTGCCGAGAAGGCCCCGGCCGAGAAGGCTCCTGCGAAGAAGGCTCCGGCGAAGGCCGCTGCCGCGAAGTCCGACAGCGCTGCGGCCGAGAAGGCCCCTGCGAAGAAGGCTCCCGCGAAGAAGGCGGCCCCCAAGGCCGACGTCGCGGAGAAGCGCGAGCAGGTCCTGAAGGTGCACCACCTGCGCCCGGCGCCCGGCGCCAAGAAGGACAAGACCCGCGTCGGTCGCGGTGAGGGTTCGAAGGGCAAGACCGCCGGTCGCGGCACCAAGGGCACGAAGGCCCGCAACACGGTGCGCCCCGGCTTCGAGGGCGGCCAGCTTCCGTACCACATGCGTGCGCCGAAGCTCCGCGGCTTCAAGAACCCCTTCCGCGTCGAGTACCAGGTCGTCAACCTGGACAAGCTCGCCGAGCTCTACCCGAAGGGCGGAGACGTCACCGTCGCCGACCTCGTCGAGAAGGGTGCGGTCCGCAAGAACGAGCGCGTCAAGGTGCTCGGCAACGGCGACCTGCAGGTGAAGCTCAACGTGGCCGTCGACAAGGTCTCCGGCTCGGCCGAGCAGAAGATCGTCGCCGCCGGCGGCTCGGTCAAGTAAGACCGGACTCACGATTGGTTCGAGCCAGTCGGGACCTCGCGTAGGATTAGCGGGGTCTCGACTGGCTCGAGTCGTATACGAACGAACTCCGCGTGCCGCACCGGCGCCTAGCGCGGAGCAACAGGAGGACGAGTGTTCAACGCCATCGGGCGGATCTTCCGCACGCCGGATCTTCGCCGCAAGCTCGGGTTCACGCTGGGCATCGTGGCCCTGTTCCGGCTCGGATCCTTCATCCCCGCGCCGTTCGTCGACTTCGGCAACGTGCAGCAGTGCCTCGCGGCCAATGCCGCCGCAGGCGCGACGGGCCTCTACGACCTCGTGAACCTGTTCTCGGGCGGTGCGCTGCTGCAGCTCTCGGTCTTCGCGCTCGGCATCATGCCGTACATCACCGCGTCGATCATCGTGCAGCTGCTCCGCGTCGTGATCCCCCACTTCGAGACCCTCTACAAGGAGGGCCAGGCGGGCCAGGGCAAGCTCACGCAGTACACCCGCTACCTCACGATCGCCCTCGGCGTCCTGCAGTCGACGACGCTCATCACGGTCGCCCGCTCCGGCGCGCTCTTCCCGACGGCCGACCCGGCGTGCTCCGCCCTCATCACGAACGACGCCTGGTACGCGATCCTCCTGATGGTGATCACGATGACCGCCGGTACGGGCCTCATCATGTGGATGGGTGAGCTCATCACCGAGCGCGGCATCGGCAACGGCATGTCGCTCCTCATCTTCACGTCGATCGCCGCCCAGTTCCCCGGCTCGCTCTGGGCCATCGGCATCGCCCGCGGTTGGGACGTCTTCGCGATCGTCATCCTCGTCGGACTCGCGATCGTCGTCGCGGTCGTCTTCGTCGAGCAATCGCAACGGCGCATCCCGGTGCAGTACGCGAAGCGCATGGTCGGCCGCCGCACCTACGGCGGCAACAACACCTACATCCCGATCAAGGTCAACATGGCCGGCGTCGTGCCCGTCATCTTCGCCTCGTCGCTGCTGTACCTGCCGGCGCTCATCGCGCAGTTCAACCAGGCGAAGCAGGGCGAGGACCCCCAGGCCTGGGTCGTGTGGATCACGAACTACCTGACCAAGGGCGACCACCCGCTCTACATGCTGCTCTACTTCCTGCTCATCGTCGGGTTCACCTACTTCTACGTCGCGATTACCTTCAACCCCGACGAGGTGTCGGAGAACATGAAGAAGTACGGCGGGTTCATCCCGGGCATCCGTGCCGGCCGTCCGACCGCCGAATACCTCGACTACGTGCTCACGCGCATCACCGCGCCGGGTTCGATCTACCTCGGCCTCATCGCCCTCATCCCGCTCATCGCGTTCTCGATGGTCGGCGCGAACCAGAACTTCCCGTTCGGCGGCGCGTCCATCCTGATCATCGTCGGCGTCGGGCTCGAGACGGTGAAGCAGATCGACGCCCAGCTCCAGCAGCGACACTACGAAGGACTTCTCCGATGACGCCGACCTCCGCGAGCGGGGCCGCCGCGACCTCGGCCCGTTTCCTGATCGTCGGACCGCAGGGCTCCGGCAAGGGCACGCAGGGCGTGCTCGTCGCCGCCGCCTTCGGCGTGCCCCAGGTCGCCACGGGCGACATCTTCCGCGCGAACGTCGCGGGCGGCACCGAGCTCGGCAAGCGGGTCCAGGCGATCATCGAGGCGGGCGACCTGGTGCCAGACGCGCTCACGAGCGAGCTCGTGCGCGACCGGCTCCAGCAGCCCGATGCCTCGGCCGGGTTCCTCCTCGACGGCTACCCGCGCAATCGGGGCCAGGTCGACGACCTCGACGAGTTCCTCGCCTCGCGCGGCGAATCGCTCGACGCCGTCATCGAACTCGAGGTGCCGCGCGACGAGTCGATCAAGCGCATCCACCAGCGCGCCGTCGAGCAGGGCCGCACGGACGACACCGAAGAGGTGATCGCCAACCGTCTCGCGATCTACGAGCGCGAGACCGCGCCGATCCTCGACGTGTACCGTGCACGGGGGCTCGTCCTCCGCATCGACGGCGTCGGCGCCCTCGCCGACGTCACGGCGCGCATCTTCGAGGCGCTCGCGGCACGGGGGCTCGCTCCGCGCCACCCGGGCGCCGCGGCCTGAGCGCGGTGTTCCGCCGCTCGATCTACAAGTCGCCGACCGATCTCCGCGCGATGGTCGCGGCCGGCCGGGCGACGGCCGACGCCCTCGCCGAGGCCCGACGCCGCGTCGTGCCGGGGGCGACGGGGCTCGAACTCGACGCCGCCGCCGAGCGGGCGATCGTCGCGGCCGGCGGCAGATCGAACTTCAAGCTCGTGCCGGGGTACCGGCACACGCTGTGCGTCTCGGTGAACGACGACATCGTGCACGGCATCCCGGGTGATCGCCCGTTCCGCGCCGGCGACCTGGTGTCGGTCGACGGCGGAGCCGACGTGGGCGGCTGGAACGGCGACTCGGCGTTCAGCCTGGTCATCCCCGATCCCGCCCGGCCCGAGATCGTGGCGGCGCGCGAGGAGCTCTCGCGGGTGACCGAGGCCGCGCTGTGGCACGGCATCGCGGCGCTCGCCCGGGCATCGCACCTCAACGAGGTGGGCGCCGCGATCGAGGAGTACGTCACGGGCGAGGGCGACTACGGCATCCTCACCGATTACGTCGGCCACGGCATCGGTCGTCAGATGCACGAGGAGCCGCCGGTGTTCAACTACCGGGTCGATCGCAAGGGGCCCGCGGTGAAGCCCGGCCTCGTCGTCGCGATCGAGCCGATGCTCGTCGCGGGCGCCGTCGACACGTTCGTGCGCGACGACGACTGGACGGTGACGACCGCCGACGGCGCCGATGCCGCCCACTGGGAGCACAGCGTCGCGGTGCACGCGGGCGGGATCTGGGTGCTCACCGCGGAGGACGGCGGCGCAGCGGGCCTGGGCCCGTTCGGCATCGTTCCGGCGCCGATCGCCTGATCGCCGGAGCCTCCGCGCGCACTGCGGGATAGGGTGAACGGGGGAGCGCTTCGCGCGGCCCCCGACGACTCGAACCGGGGGTTCTGCAGATGGAGATCATCGGGACGGGCATCGGTCGAGGGGTCGCAGTCGGCCCGGTCGCCCGGATGGCGCCGCCGCAGCCCGAACCGTCGTCGGCGCCGAGCGCGATCGGCGCGGACGACGAGCTCGCTCGGGCCGAGGCCGCCGCAGCGGCGGTCGCCGCCGAGCTCCGTCGTCGCTCAGCGGATACGACCGGCGCCGCCCACGACGTGCTCGAGGCGCAGGCGCTCATCCTGGAGGACCCGGCCGTGCACGCGAGCGTCACCGAGCGCCTCGCCGCCGGGATCACGGCCGAACGCGCCGTCTTCGACGCGTTCGCGGGCTATCGCGACCTGCTCGCGGGCATGGGGGGCTATCTCGCGGAACGGGCGAACGACCTCGAAGACCTCGCGCAGCGCGTGATCGCGGAGCTGCACGATGTTCCGGCGCCCGGCGTACCCGACCCCGGGCATCCGTTCGTGCTCGTCGCCCATGATCTCGCGCCCGCCGACACCGCCACGCTCGATCTCGACCGGGTGCTCGCCATCGTGACCGTCGAGGGCGGCCCGACCTCGCACACGGCGATCCTCGCGCGGGAGAAGGGGCTCGTCGCCGTGGTGGGTGCCGCCGGCGCCGCCGGGCTCGTCGACGGCGAGACGGTCGTCGTCGACGCCGATGCCGGACGGGTCACGCGCGAGCCCGACGCGGTCGCGCTCGAGGCGGCCTCCGAACGGCGCGCGCGGCTCGCCGAAGAGGCCGACGCCCCCGTCGGCCCCGGGCGCCTCGCCGACGGCACGGCCGTGCTGCTGCAGGCGAACCTCGGCGACCCGTCGGGCGCGGCGGAGGCCCTCCGGCTGGGAGCGGAGGGGGTGGGCCTCTTCCGTACCGAGTTCCTCTTCCTCGACGCCGAGCGTGCGCCGTCGCGAGTCGCGCAGCAGGCGGCGTACGAAGCGCTCTTCGCCGCGTTCGAGGGGCAACGCGTCGTCGTGCGGGTGCTCGACGCCGGCGCCGACAAGCCGTTGGCCTTCCTCGGCATCCGGCACGAGGCCAATCCGGCGCTCGGGGTGCGCGGAATCCGCGCGCTGCGACAGGCGGAGCCCGTGCTGCGCGACCAGCTCGCGGCCCTCGGCGCAGCGGCCGCCGGGCACACGGTCGACCTCAGGGTGATGGCGCCGATGGTCGCGACGGCCGAGGAGGCGAGGTACTTCGCAGACCTCGTCCGCGAGGCCGGGCTGCCGTCGGCGGGTGTGATGATCGAGGTGCCGGCGGCGGCGCTCGCCGCGCGGCACGTGCTCGCCGCCGTCGACTTCGCCTCGATCGGCACCAACGACCTGACCCAGTACACGATGGCCGCCGACCGCGAGCTCGCGGGTGCCGCCGAACTGCAGGACCCGTGGCACCCGGCGGTGCTCCGGCTCATCGGCGAGGTCGGCGAGGCCGGTGCCGCGCTCGGCCGACCGATCGGCGTGTGCGGCGAGGCCGCCGCAGATCCGCTCCTCGCCGTCGTGCTCGTCGGCCTCGGGGCCACGAGCCTGTCGATGTCGGCCTCGGCGCTCGCCGGCGTACGGGCGGGCCTCGCGCGGGTGACCGCCTCCGACGCGCGGCGGATCGCGCGCGCCGCACTCGTCGCGGAGGACGCCCGGGCCGCCCGGGCCGCAGCCGCCGACGAGGCGGCGTACACGCGCGATTGAGCCGCTGCCGCGGCATCCGAGGTCGTTCTGGCCGGGTCCCGGCCCGTCGGGTGCGCCTCGACTGGCGAAACCGGCGGAAATGTCCTAAAGTTGACCCTTGGTGTTCTGCCCGCCTGCCTCGGCGTGCCCGACGACCGGCCCTGCGGCCGGAACGCGGTCGCCCGGGGCCTCGTGTGCAGCATCATCGCACGACCAGCATCCCCAACTCCAAGCGATAGTGAGGCTATGGCCAAGAAAGACGGCGTCATCGAGATCGAAGGCTCGGTCATCGAGGCACTCCCGAACGCGATGTTCCGGGTGGAACTGACCAACGGGCACAAGGTCCTCGCGCACATCTCAGGAAAGATGCGCCAGCACTACATCCGCATCCTCCCCGAGGACCGCGTGATCGTGGAGCTGAGCCCGTACGACCTGACGCGCGGCCGCATCGTCTACCGCTACAAGTAAGGGCTGCTGGAAAGTAACGGCCCGCGGCACCCCGCGGGTACGAGGACAGCGATCCAAGAGGAACCACTGTGAAGGTCAACCCCAGCGTCAAGCGCATCTGCGACAAGTGCAAGGTCATCCGCCGCCACGGCCGCGTGATGGTCATCTGCGAGAACCCGCGCCACAAGCAGCGCCAGGGCTAGTCGCGAGACGCCGGGGCGTGCCCGCGTGCGCGCCCCGGAGCACACAACTGAACACCGAATCGGCACTGCCAGAACCCGCTCCGTGCGGGGGACACCTCGGGACGGAGGCCCGGGCACCGGCAGTGCTCCACACCTCCACTTCGAAAACAGGAGAAGCCACAACATGGCACGTCTGGCAGGAGTCGACATCCCGCGCGAGAAGCGCGTGGAGATCGCACTGACGTACATCTACGGCGTCGGCCGCACTCGCGCGCTGACGACCCTCGCGGAGACCGGCATCGACGGCAACATCCGCGTGAAGGACCTCACCGACGACCAGCTCGTCGCCCTCCGCGACTACATCGAGGGCAACTTCAAGGTCGAGGGCGACCTCCGCCGCGAGGTGGCCGCCGACATCCGCCGCAAGGTCGAGATCGGCTCGTACGAGGGTCTGCGCCACCGCCGGGGCCTCCCGGTCCGCGGTCAGCGCACCAAGACCAACGCTCGCACCCGCAAGGGCCCGAAGCGCACCGTCGCCGGCAAGAAGAAGCCCGGCCGCAAGTAACCGCTCGTCGCCAGATCTAGGAGATTTCACACATGGCAGCACCCAAGGCGGCTACTCGCAAGCCGCGCAAGAAGGAAAAGAAGAACATCGCCGTGGGCCAGGCCCACATCAAGTCGACGTTCAACAACACGATCGTCTCGATCACCGACACCAACGGTGCCGTGATCAGCTGGGCCTCCTCCGGCGGCGTCGGCTTCAAGGGCTCGCGCAAGTCGACCCCGTTCGCCGCGCAGCTCGCCGCCGAGTCGGCCGCGCGCCAGGCGCAGGAGCACGGCATGAAGAAGGTCGACGTGTTCGTCAAGGGCCCCGGCTCGGGCCGTGAGACCGCGATCCGCTCGCTCCAGGCCGCGGGCCTCGAGGTCGGCAGCATCAACGACGTGACGCCGCAGGCGCACAACGGCTGCCGCCCGCCGAAGCGCCGCCGCGTCTAACTCCTCCACGCCGCGAGGTCGGCCGGAACGCGCGTTCCGGCCGACCACGCGGCATCCGTTCTCTCACAACTCAAGATCCTCGACCTCGCAGGTGTCATATAGCGGACACCCTGCCGAAAGGAATCAACAGTGCTGATCGCACAGCGCCCGACGCTCACCGAAGAGAACATCTCGGAGTTCCGTTCGCGTTTCGTGATCGAGCCCCTCGAGCCGGGCTTCGGTTACACCCTCGGCAACTCGCTTCGCCGTACCCTCCTCTCCTCGATCCCCGGCGCGGCCGTGACGAGCATCCGCATCGACGGCGTGCTGCACGAGTTCTCGACGGTGCCCGGGGTGAAGGAGGACGTCACCGAGATCATCCTCAACATCAAGAACCTGGTCGTCTCCAGCGAGCACGACGAGCCCATCACCGCGTACCTGCGCAAGCAGGGTGCCGGTGAGGTCACCGCCGCCGACATCTCGGCTCCGGCCGGCGTCGAGGTGCACAACCCCGAGCTCGTCATCGCGACGCTCAACGACTCGGCGAAGTTCGAGCTCGAGCTCACGATCGAGCGCGGCCGCGGCTACGTCTCGGCTTCGCAGAACCGCAACGAGTACTCGGAGGCCGGCCAGATTCCGGTCGACTCGATCTACTCGCCGGTGCTCAAGGTCACCTACCGCGTCGAGGCCACCCGTGCCGGCGAGCGCACCGACTTCGACCGCCTCGTGGTCGACGTCGAGACGAAGCCGGCGATCTCGCCGCGCGACGCCATCGCCTCGGCCGGTCGCACCCTCACCGAGCTGTTCGGCCTCGCGCGCGAGCTGAACACCGCGGCCGAGGGCATCGAGATCGGCCCCGCGCCGGTCGACGCCGTGCTCTCGAGCGAGCTCTCGATCCCGATCGAGGACCTCGACCTGTCGGTGCGCAGCTACAACTGCCTGAAGCGCGAGGGCATCAACACGGTGTCGGAGCTCGTCGCCCTCAGCGAGTCGCAGCTCATGAACATCCGCAACTTCGGTCAGAAGTCGGTCGACGAGGTCAAGGACAAGCTCACCGAGATGGGCCTGTCGCTGAAGGACTCGGTTCCCGGCTTCGACGGCGCCCACTTCTACACGGGCTTCGACGACGAGAACTAGGCCGCAGCGCCTGCCCGACCCCCTCACTACCTGGAGATAACGAACCATGCCGAAGCCCACCAAGGGCCCCCGCCTCGGAGGCGGACCCGCGCACGAGCGACTGATGCTCGCGAACCTCGCGGCTGCGCTCTTCACGCACAAGAGCATCACCACCACCGAGACCAAGGCCAAGCGGCTCCGCCCGCTCGCCGAGCGCCTCGTCACCTTCGCGAAGCGCGGCGACCTGCACGCCCGCCGTCGCGTGCTCGCCGTGATCGGCGACAAGGCCGTCGTGCACGAGCTGTTCGCGGTCATCGCGCCGCAGGTCGCCGACCGTGAGGGCGGCTACACCCGCATCACGAAGATCGGCAACCGCAAGGGCGACAACGCGCCCATGGCGGTCATCGAGCTCGTGCTCGAGCCGGTCGTGAAGAAGCAGCGCGCCGCCAAGCCGGCCGCCGCCGCGCCGGTCGTCGACGAGGCGCCCGCCGCTGACGAGACCGCTGCCGACGAGGTCGTGACCGAGGCCGAGGCCGCGGTCGACGAGGCCGCCGGCGCCGAGGCGTCGGAGGAGTCGGCCGAGGCTCCCGCCGAGGAGACCGAGGCGGCCGAGGCCAAGTAGCCTCGCCCAGCACCGACGACGGGCCCCTGTGCATTGCGCACAGGGGCCCGTTCGCATCTGTGCCACAATCGTCGTCGCGAGCGGATGGACCGGCTCGCCGAGGGCCGGGCCGCCGAACGCGCGGCCGCCGTCGAGACGGAAGGAACGGCGTGCGCGCACCGGTGCGGATCCCCGAGGACCGCGACCTCTCGATCGACTTCGCCCGTGCGATGTGCCTCCCCGTCGTCGTCGTCGTGCACGCCATGCAGATGGGCACCGGCGGTGACCCGCTTCGCGCGTTCAACGCGCTCGACGGCTTCGAGCCGCTCGCCTGGGCGACCTGGCCGCTCATGATCATGCCGGTGTTCTTCATCTGCGGCGGGTTCGCGTCGATCACGCAGTGGCGTCGCCTGCGAGGGCACGGCGAGACCGTCGCGCACTACATCAGGGTGCGGGCGGTGCGCCTCGCGCAGCCCGTCGTCTCGGTGACCGCGGCCGTCGGCCTCGTGCTCGCGCTCATGCTCGCATCCGGCGCCGACCCCGGGTTCGTGCAGGGCTTCGCCCTGCGGCTCGCCGAGCCGCTCTGGTTCATCCCCGTCTACCTCATCTGCACCGCGCTGGTGCCGGTGATGTCGTGGCTGCACCGGCACGCGCCATGGCCGACGTACCTCGGCCTCGCCGGTGCCGCGGCGGTCGTCGATGCGTCGACCCGCGGCGCGGGCCTGCCGCTCGGCGCACTCAACTGGGTCTTCGTCTGGCTGTTCGCGCAGCAGCTCGGCTTCGGGCTGCGCGACGGCTGGTTCGCCCGTCGGTCGCCGTGGCTGCTCGCGGGCCTCGCGATCGGTGCCTACGGGTTCATCGGCGTACTCGTCGCCGGGTTCGGCTACTCGCACGACATGCTCGACAACCTCAACCCGCCGAGCGTCGCGATCCTCGCCCTCGCGCTCGGCCAGGTCTGCCTGTTCGCCCTGCTCCAGCCGGCGATCAGGCGGTTCGTCGGACACCGGGCCGTGCTCGGGCTCGTCTTCGTGTTCGGCGTGTACGGCATGGTCATCTATCTCTGGCACACCTTCGCGATGGCCGTCGTCACGGCCGCCCAGCTCACGATCGGCCTGCCCTTCCCGCCCGTGCTGTCGCCGACGTGGTGGGCGACGCGGCCGTTGTGGATCCTCGCGATCGCCATCGTGATCGCCGGATGCTGCCTCGTCGTGCCGAAGCTCGAGGCGCACTGGCCGGCGCCGGTCGAACGACGGACGCCCCTCGTGATGGTGGTGACCTGGGCGCTCTGCGCGGTCGCCGGCGTGGGCGTGTTCCTGACGATGGGCTACGTGCCGCTGGTGCACGGCCTGCTGGGCTGGTCGCTGGTGACGCTCGCGGTGATCGCCCTCATCGTCGGAGGGCCCGGGCCGCGCGCGCCGCGCCCCCGCGCCGACGAGGTCGACGCGGTCGCCGCCGCGGCGCGCGCCTAGGCTGGCGGTATGGTCACGAGCGAGGCGGATGCCGCGGGCACGGCGCCCGCCCCGGCGAACGGAGTGCTGTCCGAGGCCGGCCGGACGCCGGCCGGCGGCTCGGCCGAGGCATCCCCGATCGCCGTGACCGGCAGCGCGGACGAGACGGTGCGCATCCGGCTCGGCATCGCGTACGACGGCACCGACTTCAAGGGCTGGGCGGCGCAACCCCGGCTGCGCACGGTGCAGGGCACGCTCGAGGCCGCGCTCGCGACGCTCTTCCGCCGCGAGCGGGTGCTGCCCCGGCTGACGGTCGCGGGGCGCACCGACGCGGGCGTGCATGCGCTCGGCCAGGTCGCGCACCTCGATGTGCCCGCGGGGGCGCTCTCCGCCGTCACGCGGCCCCGGCGAGGGGAGGCGTCGAGCGGCGTCGCCGACGACCCGGCGGCGGTGCTGCTCCGCCGGCTGACCGGCATCCTCGGCTCCGCCGACGCCGACGTCGTCATCACGCATGCCGAGACCGCGCCTGCCGGGTTCGACGCGCGCTTCTCGGCCGTCTGGCGACGCTACGAGTACCGCATCGCCGACGGCGCGACGCTGCGCGACCCGCTGACGCGCAACCGCACCGTCTGGTTTCCGCGCACGCTCGACGTCGACGCGATGGACCGGGCGGCGACGCGACTGCTCGGTCTCCACGACTTCGCCGCGTTCTGCAAGCCGCGCGAGGAGGCGACGACGATCCGCACGCTGCAGGCCTACGGCTGGAGCCGTGGGGAAGGCGGCGTGCTCGTCGCCACGCTGCAGGCCGACGCGTTCTGCCATTCGATGGTGCGGGCGCTCGTCGGCGCGTGCGTCGCGGTGGGGGAGGGCAAGCTCGCCGACGACGACCCCGAGCGGCTGCTCGCCGCGGCCGAGCGCACGAGCGCCTTCAAGGTGATGCCGGCGAAGGGGTTGGTGCTCACCGAGGTCGGCTACCCCGGCGACCACGAACTCGAGGCCCGGGCCGCGCAGACGCGGGCGCGCCGGGAACTGCACGTGAGCGGCATCCCGGACCTCGTCGAATGAGGCGCGGATTCTGCAACGCGGGCCGAAGCTGGTAAGCTCTCCCTTTGGTGCCGCACTCTGCGGCGGTACCCGATGTTGAGCCCTCCACCGAGGCGTTCGCGCGCATCGCGCCCGAACACCCCACGGAGTGGGATTCACGAACCCCTCACTCGATCAGAAAGCAGCACTTCCGTGACGCGCACCTACACCCCGAAGTCGAACGAGATCCAGCGCGACTGGGTCGTCATCGACGCGACCGACATCGTGCTCGGTCGTCTCGCGAGCCACTCCGCAGCCCTGCTGCGCGGCAAGCACAAGCCGATCTTCGCCAACCACGTCGACACCGGCGACTTCGTCATCATCGTCAACGCCGAGAAGGTGGCCCTCACGGGCCAGAAGCTCGAGCAGAAGAAGGCGTACCGCCACTCGGGCTACCCGGGCGGCCTCAAGGCCGTCGGCTACGCCGAGCTCCTCGAGAAGAACCCCGTCCGCGCCGTCGAGAAGGCGATCCGCGGCATGCTCCCGAAGAACTCGCTCGGCCGCCAGCAGCTCAAGAAGCTGAAGGTCTACGCCGGCCCGGAGCACCCGCACGCGGCTCAGCAGCCGAAGCCGTACACCCTCACCCAGGTCGCCCAGTAAGCCCGGCGCACTCGACCTTCTCGAACTAAGGATTCACAACCACCATGGCGAAGATCGCAGACCAGATCGACCAGGCTCCTGAGAGCTACACGACCGAGAGCGCCCCGGCGGCTGCTCCGGCGGCCCCCCGCCCCGTCCTCAACGTCTCGGGCGCGGCCGTCGGCCGCCGCAAGCAGGCCATCGCCCGCGTGCGCGTCGTCCCGGGCGCCGGCACCATCACGGTGAACGGCCGCGAGTTCGCGGACTACTTCCCGAACAAGCTCCACCAGCAGCTCATCACCGACCCGTTCACCGTGCTCGAGCTCGCGGGCTCGTACGACGTGATCGCCCGCATCACCGGCGGCGGCCCCTCGGGCCAGGCCGGCGCGCTGCGCCTCGCGATCGCGCGTGCGCTCAACGAGATCGACCGCGAGAACAACCGTCCGACCCTCAAGAAGGCCGGCTTCCTCACGCGTGACGCCCGCGTCATCGAGCGCAAGAAGGCCGGTCTCAAGAAGGCCCGCAAGGCTCCCCAGTTCTCGAAGCGCTAAGTCTTCGGCGAGCCTTTCCGCATGCCTCGGCTTTTCGGAACCGACGGGGTCCGGGGCCTGGCCAACCGTGAACTCACGGCTGACCTGGCCCTGGGCCTCTCCCAGGCGGCTGCCGCCGTCCTCACGCAGGGGCGCCACGCCGACGAGAACCGTGCGGCGGGCAGGCGTCCCGTCGCCGTCGTCGCGCGCGATCCCCGCGTCTCCGGTGAGTTCCTCACCGCAGCGGTCGCGGCCGGCCTCGCGAGCTCCGGCGTCGACGTGCTCGACGCCGGGGTCATCCCGACGCCGGCGACGGCCTTCCTCATCGACTCGATCAAGGCCGACTTCGGCGTCATGATCTCGGCGTCGCACAACCCGGCGCCCGACAACGGCATCAAGTTCTTCTCCTACGGCGGCACGAAGCTGCCCGACGAGGTCGAGGACCGCATCGAGTCGTACCTCGGCAAGCAGAAGCTCGCGCCGGTCGGTGACGGCGTCGGTCGCATCCGCCGCTTCGCCGACGCAGAGGACCGCTACGTCGTGCACCTGCTCGGCACGCTGCCGAACCGGCTGGACGGCATCAAGGTCGTGCTCGACTGCGCCCACGGCGCAGCGGCGGGCGTCTCTCCCGAGACGTTCAAGGACGCCGGCGCCGAAGTCATCGTCATCGGCGCCGACCCCGACGGCATCAACATCAACGACGGCGTCGGTTCGACCCATCTCGACAAGCTGCAGGCCGCCGTGCTCGCGCACGGCGCCGACGTCGGCATCGCGCACGACGGCGACGCCGACCGCTGCCTGGCCGTCGACGCCGCAGGTGAGATCGTCGACGGCGACCGCATCATGGCGATCCTCGCGCTCTCGATGAAGGAGCGCGGCAAGCTCACCGACGACACGCTCGTCGTCACGGTCATGTCGAACCTCGGGCTCAAGCGTGCGATGGCCGAGCACGGCATCCGCATCGTCGAGACGAAGGTCGGTGACCGGTACGTGCTCGAGGCGCTCGCGGCGCACGGGCTCTCCCTCGGCGGCGAGCAGTCGGGCCACGTCATCATGAGCGAGTACGCGACGACCGGCGACGGCGTGCTGACCGGCCTCCACCTGGTGGCCGAGATGGCGCGCACGGGCAAGTCGCTCGCCGAGCTCGCGTCGGTGATGACGGTCTACCCGCAGGTGCTCGTGAACGTGCGCGGGGTCGACCACCACGCGCTCGGCGCGAACGACGGCGTCGCCGCGGCGGTCGAGGCCGCAGAGGCCGAGCTCGGCGACTCGGGTCGCGTGCTGCTGCGCCCGTCGGGCACCGAGCCGATGGTGCGGGTCATGGTCGAGGCGTCCGAGCAGTCGATCGCCGAGCGGCACGCGGCCGCCCTGGCCGAGGTCGTGAAGTCGGAGCTCGCGCTGTAGCGCCGTACGCACCGCAGAATCGCCCGCGTCCCGCACGGGAGCGGGCGATTCGCGTCTGCGCCCTCAGAGCTTGCGCAGGAGCACGCTCGACACGGTGTGGTCGGCGCTCTTGCGCAGCACGAGCGAGGCGCGCGAGCGCGTCGGCCTGATGTTCTGCAGCAGGTTCGGCTCGTTGATCGAATGCCAGATCTCGCGCGCTCGGTGGCGCGCCTCCTCCTCGGTCAGCGACGCGAAGCGGTGGAAGTACGAGCGCGGGTTCGCGAACGCCCCGCGCTGGAGCTTCAGGAAGCGCTCCTCGTACCAGCGCGCGATGTCGCTCGTGCGCGCATCGACGTAGATCGTGAAGTCGAACAGGTCGCTGACCGCGAGCCGGTGCCCGGGGCCGGGCGGCTGAAGCACGTTCAGCCCCTCGACGATGAGCACGTCGGGGCGGCGCACGGTGACCTGCGCGTCGGGCACGATGTCGTAGGCCAGGTGGGAGTAGAAGGGCGCCCGCACCTCGGCGGCGCCGGCCTTCACCTCGCTCACGAAGCGCAGCAGCGCGCGCCGGTCGTACGACTCGGGGAAGCCCTTCCGGGCCATGAGCCCGCGTCGTTCGAGTTCGGCGTTGGGGAAGAGGAACCCGTCGGTCGTGACGAGCTCGACGCGGGGCGTGTGCTCCCAGCGTGCGAGGAGCTCGCGCAGGAGGCGCGCGATCGTCGACTTCCCGACGGCGACCGATCCGGCGACGCCGATCACGAACGGCGTCGGCTCGGCGCGTTCGCGCAGGAACTCGCTCGTGACCTTGTGCAGCGACTTCGTGCCGCCGACGTAGAGGTTCAGCAGCCGGCTGAGCGGCAGGTAGACCTCGGCCACCTCGGTCGGGTCGAGCGGCTCGCCGAGGCCCCTGAGCTTCACGAGCTCGGTCTCGTGCAGAGGCGACGGCATCGACGGTGCGAGCGCCGCCCAGTCGGACCGATCGAGCTCGATGAACGGCGAGATCTGCGCAGCATGCGACGACGAACTCTGCGGATCCGGCACCGTGCCAGTGTAATGCGCGCCCGAGCGAGGACTCCCCGCCCACCCCTCCGGGAATTCATGCAGCCGCGCGCCAGTAGAATCGCCCCCATGTGTGGAATCGTCGGATACGTCGGAGAGCGCAACAGCCTCGACGTCCTCATGGGTGGCCTGCGCCGCCTCGAATACCGTGGCTACGACTCGGCGGGGGTGGCGGTCGTCGACGACGACGGTGCCATCGAGACCGCGAAGCGGGCCGGCAAGCTCAAGGTCCTCGCCGACGAGCTCGAGCGCAACCCGCTGCACCACGGCGGCACGGGCATCGGGCACACGCGCTGGGCGACGCACGGCGGACCGACCGACCGCAACGCGCACCCGCACCTCGGCGATGAAGGGCGGCTCGCGCTCATCCACAACGGCATCATCGAGAACTTCGCCGACCTCAAGGACGAACTGCTCGCCGAGGGCTACGCGTTCGAGTCCGAGACCGACACCGAGGTCGCGGCCGTGCTCCTCGGCCGCGAGTACCGCGCGGCCGGCGACCTGCGCACGGCGTTCCGCAACACGGTCTCGCGTCTCGAGGGCGCGTTCACGCTGCTCGCCGTGCACCGCGCCGAGCCCGGCGTCGTCGTGGGCGCCCGCCGCAACTCGCCGCTCGTGATCGGTCTCGGCGAGGGCGAGAACTTCCTCGGCTCCGACGTCGCCGCGTTCGTCGAGTTCACGAAGCGCGCCGTCGCGATCGGCCAGGACCAGATCGTCGCGATCACCGCCGACGAGGTCGTCGTGACCGACTTCGACGGGGAGCCGGTCGAGGTCGAGGCCTTCGAGGTCGCCTGGGACGCCTCGGCGGCCGAGAAGGGCGGCTGGTCGTCGTTCATGCGCAAGGAGGTGTCGGAGCAGCCCGAGGCGGTCGCCAACACCCTCCGCGGCCGCATCGTCGACGGTGCCGTCGTGATCCCCGAGCTCGAGTCGTTCGACGACGACGAGCTCCGCGGCATCCGTCGCATCACCGTCATCGCGTGCGGCACCGCGTCGTACGCCGGCATGGTCGCGAAGTACGCGATCGAGCAGTGGGCGCGCATTCCCGTCGAGATCGAGTTGAGCCACGAGTTCCGCTATCGCGAGCCGGTGCTCGACGCCGACACGCTCGTGGTCTCGATCAGCCAGTCGGGCGAGACCATGGACACGCTCATGGCGGTCAAGTACGCCCGTGAGCAGGGCGCCCGCACGATCTCGATCTGCAACACGCAGGGCGCGACGATCCCGCGCGAGTCCGACGCGGTCGTCTACACGCACGCCGGACCCGAGGTCGCGGTCGCGTCGACGAAGGCCTTCGTCGCCCAGATCGCGGCGCTCTACCTGTTCGGCCTCCACCTCGCCCGCGTGCGCGGAACGCTCGACGCCGAGGCCATCGCGGAGCAGCTCGCCGAGCTCTCGGCGGTGCCCGAGAAGCTCGAGCAGGTGCTCGGCGAGGCCGAGAAGGTCACGCAGCTCGCGCACTGGATGGCCGACACCCGTTCGGTGCTCTTCCTCGGGCGCCACGTCGGCTACCCGATCGCCCTCGAGGGCGCGCTGAAGCTCAAGGAGCTCGCGTACATCCACGCAGAGGGCTTCGCCGCGGGCGAGCTCAAGCACGGCCCGATCGCGCTCATCGAGCCCGGCCAGCCCGTCTTCGTGGTCGTGCCGAGCCCGCGCGGCTCCGCGAACCTGCACCCGAAGGTCGTCTCGAACATCCAGGAGATCCGCGCCCGCGGCGCCCGCGTCATCGCGATCGCCGAGGCCGGCGACGCCGCGGTGCTGCCGTTCGCCGACGAGGTGCTGCGCATCCCGCTGGCCGCGCCGCTCTTCGAGCCGCTCCTCGCCGTCGTCCCGCTGCAGATCTTCGCCATGGAGCTCTCGCAGGCGAAGGGCCTCGACGTCGACCAGCCGCGCAACCTCGCCAAGTCGGTGACGGTCGAGTGACGCAGGGCGCGGGGGCCGAGTGATCGCCGGCATCGGCATCGACGTGGTCGACATCGAGCGCTTCGAGCGCTCGATCGCCCGGACCCCCGCGCTCGTCGAGCGCCTGTTCGCCGAGAGCGAACGCAGTCGGCCGCCGCGATCGCTCGCGGCCCGCTTCGCCGCGAAGGAGGCGCTCATCAAGGCACTCGGCGGTCACGCGGTCATCCGCTGGCACGACATGCGCATCGTCCAGGACGTCGAGGGCAACCCCGACTTCGAGCTCTCGGGCGCGCTCGCCGCGCACGTCGCCGCACTCGGCATCGACCGCGTGCACCTGTCGATGAGCCACGATGCCGGCATCGCGAGCGCGTTCGTCGTGCTCGAGGCGGTGAGCGGCCGATGAGCGAGCAGGATGCCTCGGCCCGTGCCGCCGGCGGGGCGCACGCGTCTCGCGCGTCGCACCCGTTCCGCGAGGCCCGGGTCGACCTCGACGCGATCACGGCCAACGTCCGCGTGATCGCCGAACGCGTCGCACCCGCCGAGATCGTGGCCGTCGTGAAGGCCGACGCGTACGGGCACGGCGCCGTCGAGGCGGCCCGCGCCGCGCTCGCGGGCGGAGCGACGCGGCTGGGCGTCGCCGACCTCGAGGAGGCCTTCGAACTCCGCGACGCCGGCATCGACGCGCCGATCGTCGCATGGCTGCACGACCCCGACGCCGACTTCGCCTCGGCGATCCGGGCCGACATCGAGATCGGCGTCTCGAGTCTCGCCCAGCTCGAGCGGGTGGCCGCCGCCGCCCCCGAGGCTGCGGCGCACGTGCACCTCAAGATCGACACCGGCCTCAGCCGCAACGGGGTGCCCGAGGCGGAGTGGCCCGTCGTCGTCGCCCGTGCGGCCGAACTCGAACAGGCCGGGCGCCTCGGTGTGGCCGGCGTCTTCAGCCACTTCGCGAACACGTCGCGCGAGGTGGACGCCGACCAGCTCGCGGCCTTCGGGCGCGCGCTCGCCGTGGCCGAGGCCGCGGGACTCACCGGCCGGCTGCGCCATATCGCGTCGAGCGAGCAGGCGCTGCGCGACCCGGCCTCCCGCTACGACGCCGTGCGGATCGGCATCGGCCTCTACGGGCTCACCCCCTTCGGCGACGGCACGACGTCGGCCGACCTCGGGCTCACCCCGGCGATGACCCTCCGTGCGAAGGTCGCGGCCGTGCGCCGCGTCGCCGCCGGCACGGGGGCCTCCTACGCCCACATCTGGCACGCCGACGCCGAGACCACCCTCGCGCTCGTGCCGCTCGGCTACGCCGACGGCATTCCCCGGCAGGCGTCGGGGCAGGGCGCCGAGGTGCTCATCGGCGGCCGTCGCCGCCCCGTGGTCGGCCGCATCGCGATGGACCAGTTCATCGTCGACGCCGGCGACGCACCCGTCGCGGTGGGCGACGAGGTCGTCGTCTTCGGCGACCCGGCGACCGGCGCGCCGACCGCGGACGAGTGGGGCGCCGCGGCCGGCACCATCGGCTACGAGATCGTCACCCGCATCGGCCCGCGCGTGCCGCGCCGCTACACGGGCGGCCCGCGCACGGTGCCCTGGCCCGAGGCCGAAGACCTGTGAGCCGCACGATCGAGATCGCCGACGCGGACGCCATGGAGGAGCTCGGCCGTCGCCTCGGCGCCGCGCTGCGCGCCGGCGACCTCGTCGTGCTCACGGGGCCGCTCGGCGCGGGCAAGACCACCCTCACGCGCGGCATCGGCGAGGGCCTCGGCGTACGCGGCCCGGTGCAGAGCCCGACCTTCGTGCTCGCCCGCACTCACCCGAGCCTCGTCGACGGCCCGCCGCTCGTGCACGTCGACGCCTACCGCCTCGGCAGCGCCGAGCTCGTCGAGGACCTCGACCTCGACTTCGACCGATCGGTCGTGGTCGTCGAGTGGGGCGCCGGACTCGTCGAGGAAGCCGGCGACGCGTGGCTCGAGGTCGTGATCGAGCGCCCGACCGGCGCGAAGTCGCCGGGCGACGCCGAGCCCGAGGCATCCGACCTCGACGGCGACGAGCCGCGCACCGTCACCCTCACCGGGCCCCTCCTCGCCCGTCTCCCGAATTAGGCTTGAGGCATGCTGCTTGCGATCGACACGTCGACCGGCACGAGTGTCGCGGTGGTCGATCGAGACCGTGCGACCAACGAGCTGCGAACGCTGGCGGAGGTCGGCACCGACGACACCATGCGCCACGCCGAGGTGATCGGGGGCTTCATCCGCGACGCGCTCGCCGAGGCGGGGGTCGAACCCGCACGGCTCTCGGGCGTCGCCGGCGGCATGGGGCCGGGACCGTTCACGGGCCTGCGCGTCGGCATCGCCGCGGCGCACGCCTTCGCGCTCGGCATCGACCGGCCGTTCGTGCCCGTGCCGAGCCACGACGCGATCGCCTGGAGCCGCTACACCGCCGGCGACGAGGGCCCGCTCCAGGTCGTCACCGACGCGAGGCGGCGCGAATACGCGATCTCCGAATACGACGGCCTCGACGCCGACGGGCTGCCCGTGCGCCGCAGCGGGCCGGGGCTCGTGCCCCGCGACGCGCTGCCCGAGCCGCGGGGCCTCCGGTTCGAGGCGGCGGTCGTGTCGGCCGCCGCCGTCGGCGCGCTCGCCGAACTCGCGTTCGCGGCACGACGGCTGCCGCTCACCGGCGACGCCCCGCTCTACCTGCGCGCCCCCGACGTGACCCCCTCCGCCGGAAAGCGGGTGCTGAGGTGAGCGTCTTCATGCGACGGGCACGGACCACCGACCTCGAGGCGATCATGCAGCTCGAACGGGCGACGTTCACCGACGACGCCTGGCCCGAGGAGGCCATGCTGCGCGAGATCGAGAGCCCGCACGGGTACTACCTCGTCGCGGTCGACGACGAGGTCGCGAACCGTGCCGCAGGCGACGGCGAGCGCTCCGGCGACGACCACTCCGACGACGACGTGGATGCCTCGTGGCCGCCGCTGCTCGGCTACGCCGGCCTGCTCGCACCGCGGGGCGGCGATCAGGGCGACATCCAGACGATCGCGGTCGACCCGGCCGCGCGGGGCGTGGGCCTCGGCCGCGGGCTCATGCACGCGCTCATCACGGAATCGCGCCGACGCGGCATCGCGCAGCTCTTCCTCGAGGTCCGTGCCGACAACCCCGTCGCGCGCGCCCTCTACGACTCGCTCGGCTTCGTGCAGATCGGCGTCCGCCCGCGGTACTACCGCAACGGCGTCGACGCCGTGCTCATGCGGCTCGACGTGCCGCCGGCGGTGACGCGCCCCGCGAGCGACGCCCCCGAAGGTGCTCGACCCGCCAGACCTGCCGGAGGCGCCCGATGAACACCCGCGAACCGCTCGTCCTCGGCATCGAGACGTCGTGCGACGAGACCGGGGTCGGCATCGTTCGGGGCGACGCCCTGCTCGCGAACGTCATCGCCTCATCGATGGAGGAGCACGCCCGCTACGGCGGCGTCGTGCCGGAGGTCGCCGCACGCGCCCACCTCGAGGCGCTCGGCCCCACCATCAGGGCGGCGCTCGCCGAGGCATCCGTCGACCTCGACGACCTCGACGCCGTGGCCGTGACGAGCGGTCCCGGCCTCGCCGGCGCGCTCATGGTCGGGGTCGGCGCGGCGAAGGCCCTCGCCATCTCGAAGGGCCTGCCGATCTACGCCGTCAACCACCTCGTGGGGCACGTCGGCGCCGACCTGCTCGATTCCGCAGATCCGCTCGAGACGCCGACGGTGGCGCTCCTCGTCTCCGGAGGGCACACGTCGCTGCTCCTCGTACGCGACCTCGTCTCCGATGTGGAGCTGCTCGGCGAGACCATCGACGACGCCGCGGGGGAGGCGTTCGACAAGGTCGCCCGCGTGCTCGGACTGCCCTACCCGGGCGGCCCCGAGATCGACCGGGCGGCCATGGGCGGCGACCCCGACGCGATTCGCTTCCCGCGCGGGCTGACGCGACCGAAGGACCTCGTCGCGCATCGCTGGGACTTCAGCTTCTCCGGTCTGAAGACCGCGGTCGCCCGCTGGGTCGAGCAGCGCGAGGCCGCCGGCGAGGCCGTGCCGATGGCCGACGTCGCGGCGAGCTTCCGCGAAGCGGTCGTCGACGTGCTCGTCTCGAAGGCGATCGACGCCTGCACCGAGCTCGGCGTGCCGCGGCTGCTGCTCGGCGGCGGCGTCATCGCGAACGCGAGGCTCCGCGAGGTCGCGAGCGAGCGGGCGGATGCCTCGGGCATCGCGCTGCGCATCCCGCCGCTGTCGCTCTGCACCGACAACGGTGCGATGATCGCGGCGCTCGGCGCGCAGCTCGTGATGGCCGGCCATGCGCCGTCGGGACTCGGCTTCGGAGCCGACTCGACGCTGCCCGTGACCGAGATCCAGGTCGACTGACGCAAGAATCCTGTGCGCGAGGGGGCTTGCGCGATAGTGTGGGGGCGAAACGACCCGGGTCGTCGACATCCGTCGCGCCCGGAGCGCCTGCCGAACCGGCATGAGCGCATCACACACAGCATCGAGGGGAAACCACAGTGACCGACCCGAACCTTCCCGAGCAGCCCGCAGGCCAGCCCGCCGCCCAGCCTGTTCCGCCCGCTCCGGCAGCTCCCGCAGCACCGGCCGCGCCGGCCTACGGCGCGCCCGCCGCACCGGCGGCGCCCGCGTACGCCGCGCCCGCTGCGCCGTCGAAGGTGCTCAGCATCCTCTCGCTCGTCGCCGGCATCATCGGCGTGATCGGCGCCTGGTTCTACTTCGGCATCCTGCTCTCGGTCGCTGCGATCGTCCTCGGCTTCATCGCCAAGAAGAAGGAGCCGCAGTCGAAGGGCATGTGGCTGACCGGCATCATCCTCGGTTTCGTCGGCATCGCGCTCTTCATCATCGCGATCATCCTCGCGATCATCGCGTACGCGTACCTCGCGACCGTCAGCTCGACCATCGACAGCTACTGAGCCGACTGACTCGGCTCACCGAATGGGGGAAGAAATGACCGACCCGAAGAATCCCGACGAGGTGCCAGAGACCCCCGAGGTCCCCGGCGCGCCGGTGGAGCCCGAGGTGCCGAACGTTCCCGAGCCCGACCTGCCCGCCCCGGCGGAGCCAGGTATCCCCGGCGAGCCCGAGCCGGTCGTGCCGGTCGACGCCGCCGCGGCCGGGCCCGAGGTGCCGAGCGCACCCGAGCCCCCCGCGGCGCCCGAACCGCCGGCGGCTCCCGAGCCGCCGGCACCCCCGGCACCGCCCGTGTACGGTGCAGGCGAGACGACGGCGCCGCCCGCCTACGGTGCGACGACGCCTCCGCCTCCGCCGAACGCGTACGGTGCCCCGGCACCGCAGCCCGGCTACGGCGGGCCCGCAGGCGGTGCGCCCGCGTATGCGGCGCCCGCGTACGGCGCCGCGCCCGCCAAGAAGACGCCTGTGCTCAGCCTCATCTCGCTGATCGCCGGCATCGTGGGACTCGTCGGCTTCGCCGTCGTGTTCCTGCCCTTCATCGGCGGCGTGCTCCAGCTGTTCATCCCGGGCGCCGCCGTGGTGCTCGGTTTCCTCGGCAAGAGCAAGGAGCCGCAGGCCAAGGGCATGTGGCTCACCGGCATCATCCTCGGCTTCGTCGGCATCGCGATCGCGCTGCTGTCGTTCGTGCTCTGGGGTGTGTTCTTCTCGACGGTCCCGTCGTACGACTACGACTACGACTACTGAGCGACGAGATGACCGAACGCGAGGGGGCTTCGCCGAACGGCGAGGCCCCCGACCGCTTTCCGGCTCCGCCCGTGCCG
>NZ_JBSHHD010000036.1:0-36800 GCF_053618155.1 Agromyces sp. NPDC055658
AGGCATCCGTTCGTTCGGGCTCAGAGTTCGACGCGCCCCACGAGGTTGACCTTCACGCCGAGCCGGTCGAGCATCGCGGCCTTCGCGACGAGGGCCTTGTCGGCGGTGTCGGCGTCGGGCGCGTAGACGAGCTGGGCGTGGTTGGCCTTGTGCCTGGCCATGAACTGGTCGCGGCTCACCTCGTGCAGCACGACGTGCGCGATCGGCCACTCGGGGTTCGTGGCGTTCTTGCGACGGATCGTCTCCTCCTCGGGCAGCACGACGACGGTGGCACGCAGGAGGTCGGCCTGCAGCCGGCCGTCGGCGATGAACACGCGCGAGAGGACCACCTCGCCGGGCTTCGAGACGCCGTTGACCGTCGATCCGCCCGCCGGGAAGAACACCGGGTCCTGCCGCCACCCCTCGGCGTTCTGCCAGCCGCCGAGGTGCGAGCCGGGCACGGAGCCCGAGATCTCGTACACCCACACGAACTCGCCCGCGAACTCCTCGCCCCAGCGCACGTCGTGCAGCGTGTTGTCGGGGACCATGCCCATCGCCCGCCAGATGCGGTCGGTGATGAGCGCGTCGACCGCGACGCCCTCGTCGGCCTCGTTGAAGTGCGGGAACGCGCGCCCCTCGTGCAGCACGCGCTCGCCGTCGCGCGACGTGACGGGCGGGCGCTCGGTCGAGTTGAGCAGGCCCTCGGCGAGGTCCGACGCCGGCACGAGGTCCTTCAGGCCCTGCTGGTACTGGATGCCGACGGCGTCGAGCCCGAAGTCGTCGGCGATCCGCAGCGCGGCGATGTACATCTTGTACTGCCAGCGCAGCTGCGCCTCGGTGAGCTCGGTCGCCTCGTCGCTGCCGAGCTTGAACGTCATGCCCCGCTCGACGAGCCAGGCCCCGACCGCGTCGGCCTCGTCGTCGCCGACCGTCAGCATCTCGGCGTAGAGCGCGGACTGCGAGAGCCGCTCCTTGTAGATGCCGAGCCGGTTCAGCAGCTCGTCGTCGAAGATCGCGTTGTACATGCCCATGCAGCCCTCGTCGAAGACGCCGATGATCGCCTTGTCGGCGAGCAGCTCGTCGGCGAGCGCACGCCCGAGCTCGACCTCGGCGGTGTCGGGCAGCTCTGGCAGGGGCCGCACGTGCGACGCGTCGTGCGTGATCGAGCCGGTCTCGACCCACTCGCGCAGCCCCTGCCGGAACCAGTCGTCGGTGAAGTCGACCGACCAGATCGTCGAGTACTCCCTGCCCATCTTGGTCAGACCGGCGTTCAGGCCGAGCAGGCCCACCAGGCCGGGCCAGTCGCCCGCGAAGTTCGCGACCGTGAGAATCGGCCCCCGGTGCGTGCGAAGGCCCGCGAGCACATGGTGCGAGTACTGCCACACCGCCTCGGCGACGATCAGCGGCGCGTCGACCGGAATGGACTTGAACACCTCGAGCCCCATGCGCTGGCTCGAGATGAACCCGTGCCCGGTCGCGGGATCGACCTCGTTCGCGCGCACCACTCGCCAACCGAGCTCGCCGAGGGCCGCCGTGACATCGGCCTCCATGGCGGCCTGCGTCGCCCAGCCCGCCGTGTTGGCCGACTCGCGCAGGTCGCCCGATGCGATCAGGTAGGCGGTGTTCGGCTCGGCCGCGGGGCGGGCCGCCGGCCGCGGGAGCGCGTACCGGGTCTGAGCGGTGTCGGTCATGGATGCCTCCTGGTGGGTGCTGCACGTCGGTGCTGGTGGTGGTTCGTGGTCATGCGCGGCCGCGCTGCTCGGCGGCGAGCTCGTGCACGACCTCTGCGCTCGCCGCATAGAGCCGCAGGTAGCGGTCGAAGAGCGCGTCGTAGGCGGCCCGCGCGGCGGGGTCGGGGCGGATCGTGCGGGTCGTCGGGTTCCAGTCGGCGATGACCGGGGGCGTCGCGCCGTCGCGCGAGGCGACCGCACCCGCGGCGAGGAAGGCCGCCCCGAAGCTCGCCCCGATCGTGATCTCGGGCACCTCCTGCACGAGCCCCGTGGCATCCGACACGATCTGCAGCCAGAGCTCGCCCTGCGTGCCGCCGCCGACTGCGACGATGCGGCGCAGGTCGGCGCCCGCGGCGCGCATCGTCTCGACGTTGTGCCGCACGCCGAGGGCGGTCGCCTCGAGTGCCGAGCGGTAGAGGTCGCCGCGACCGTGCTCGAGGGTGAGTCCGGCGATGACGCCGCGGGCGTCGGGGTCCTGGATGGGCGTGCGCTCCCCCGCGAAGTAGGGCAGGGTGACGAGGCCGCGTGCGCCGGGCCCCGACGCTGCCGCCTCGGCGAGCAGCTCGGGGTAGTCGGAGCCGGTGAGCTTCGCGAGCCACGCGGTCAGGGCGCCCGAGGTCGAGAGGCCGCCGGCGAGGTTGCGCGTTCCGGGGAAGGCGCCGGCCGTGGTCCACATCGAGGGGGTGCGCAGGGTCTCGTCGCCGGTGGCGATGAGGAACATCGTCGTGCCGTACATGAGCATCAGGTCGCCGACCCCATGGGCGCCGACGCTCACCGCCTCGGTCCAGGCGTCGATCGTGCCGACGATGACGGGCGTGCCCTCGGCGATCCCGGTCTCGGCGGCGGCCGACGCGGTCACGAGGCCCGCGAGGTCGCCGGCCCACGCGAGCGGGGGCGCCTCGACGGTCGCCGCGTAGCGGTGCCACCACGGCTCGTGCCATGCCTCCGCCTCGACGTCGTAGAGGGGCGAGGTCTGGCTCGCCGACTGGTGGTCGAGCACGTAGGCGCCGGTCAGCCGCCGGGCGAGCCACGAGGCCGGCATGTAGAGGCGGCGGGCGCGCGCCCATGCTCGGGGCTCCTCGTCGGCGACCCAGGCGATCTTCGCGCCGGCGGCCTGGGAGGTGAGCTGCGAGCCGCCCACGCGCGCGATCTCGTCGGTGCCGAGCTCACGGTTCATCCGGTCGATCTGCGCGCCGGCCCTCGTGTCGACGCCGTAGAGGATCGCGGGCCGCACGGGCTCGTCGTCGTCGTCGCAGAGCAGCACGCACGGGCCCATGCCGCTCACGCCGACCCCGACGATCTCGGCCCCGGGCGCACCGCCCCGGAGTTCGCGGGCGAGCTCGACGAACTCGCGCCACCAGATGCGTCCGTCCATCTCGACCCACCCGGTGCGCGGGCGGTCGACCTCGTGCTGCCGGGTCGCCGTGGCGAGCAGGGTGCCGTCGCCCGCGACCAGCACGCCCTTGCTGCTGGACGTGCCGATGTCGACCCCCAGGGTGCATCGCACCGACATGGCGCTCCTCCTCGATCACCGTCGTTCGCGTCGTCGCGGACGCTGCGTCCGCGCTCCGGCACTCTGCGGTCACTCTATGCGAAATCGATTTCATGATCAACCGCACGGGATGCCTCGACCCGGCGCCGATGCCCGTGTGCGGGCCGCGCTCAGCCGGCTGCGCGCGCCGGCTGCAGCTCGCCGCGCAGCACGACGGTGCGGGCCGGCTGGTCGTCGCCGGCGATGCGCTCGAGCAGCATCTTGGCCGCCGTCACGCCCATGTGGCGGGCCGGCAGCCGCACGAGGGTGACCGCGCTCGGCGACAGCGTCGTGAACGGCAGCGAGCCGACGACCGCGACCCCGAGCTTCGGCGGCGTGAGCCCGTGCTCGGTGAGCACCTGGATCGCGCCGACGCCGAGCAGGTTGTTGCCCGCGACGACGGCGTCGGGCGGCTCGGGCAGGGCCAGCAGCTCCTCCATCACCTCGCGCCCGCCGTCGACGCGAAAGGTCGAGTAGCGCAGCAGTTCGTCGGGATCGACGTCGGGGAACTGGCGGGCGACCACCGCGCGCCATCCCTGTGCTCGTTCATAGGCCGTCTCGATGAGCTGCGGGCCCGTGATGCAGGCGATTCGCCGGTAGCCGGCTCGCACGAGGTGCTCGGTCGCCGCCTGGCCGGCCGTGCGGTTCGCCATCACCACGCCGTCGATGTCGTACCCGGTGCCCCGGTCGACCGCGACGACGGGGCGGCCCGCCGCCTGGATGTCGTCGAGGTTCGTCGTGTCGGAGGCGGCGGCGAGGATGACCCCGGCCATGTGCTCGGAGATCGCGATCTGGAGGTAGGTCGCCTCCTTCTCGAGCTGCGAGTCGGTGTTGCAGAGCACGACCGAGTAGCCCGCCTTCTGGGCGACGTCCTCGACGCCGCGGGCGAGCTCGGTGAAGTACGGGTTCTCGATGTCGGGGATCACGAGCGCGATCACCTCGGACTCCTGCTTGCGCAGGGTGCGCGCCGTGCGATTGGGCGTGAACTTCAGCTGCCTGGCGGCGTCGCGGACGGCGGCGACCTTCTCGTCGGAGACGGCCACGCCGTTGAACACGCGTGAGACCGTCGCGGGTGACACCCCCGCGAGCTTCGCCACTTCGTAGATCGTCGCCATGCGCCCTGCCCTGCGCCGGCCCGCGTTGACATGCCGGTGAGGCCACTTTACAGTGTTGAAATCGATTCCAAACGCGAGCGCCGCAGCGCCGCGCCGACACACGAGGAAGTGGTCGCAACGTGAACGCCCCGCACCCGCCGAGTCCGGACCTCTCGTCGATCGCCGCGATCCGGCCGCTGCAGACGCGGTCGATCTCGCCCGAGAACTTCGACGGGTCGAAGGGCGGCGGCGCCCGCGCGACCGAGGGCACCGGGGCCTCGTGCGCACGCGACCTCGGGCCGGGGTGGAAGATCTCGCCGAGCGTCGACATCACGGCCGGCGAGACCTTCGACCTCGCCGCGATCGACGGACCCGGCCGCATCACCCACGTCTGGATCACGACGCATACCGACAACTGGCGCACGCTGATCCTGCGCGCCTACTGGGACGGCGCCGACGAGCCCGCCGTCGAGGTGCCCTACGGCGACTTCTTCTGCAACGGCTGGGGCGTGTTCGCGCAGGTGAACTCGCAGGTCATCGCGGCGAATCCGCACGGCGGCTTCAACTCGTACTGGCCGATGCCGTTCAAGCGGGGCGCCCGGCTCACGATCGAGAACACCTCGGTCGTCGACGTGCGCGTCTACTACCAGGTCACCTACGAGATCGGCGGCGACTACGCGAGCGACGGCTACTTCCACGCCCAGTGGCGCCGCTCGAACCCGCTCGAGGAGCTCGTGCCGCACACCATCCTCGAGGGCATCGAGGGGCAGGGCCAGTACGTCGGCACCTACCTCGCCTGGGGCGTGAACTCGAACGGCTGGTGGGGCGAGGGCGAGATCAAGTTCTACCTCGACGACGACACCGACCACCCGACGATCTGCGGCACCGGCACCGAGGACTACTTCGGCGGTGCGTGGAACTTCGACATCCCGGGGCGGGGCTACACGGCCTACTCGACCCCGTACCTCGGCATGCCCCAGGTGATCCGGCCCGACGGGCTCTACGTCTCGCAGCAGCGCTTCGGCATGTACCGGTGGCATCTGCTCGACCCGATCCACTTCACGACCGGCCTGCCGAAGGTCGACATCCAGGCCCTCGGCTGGCGCAGCGGATGGCGCTACCTTCCCCTGCGCGACGACATCGCCTCGACCGCGATGTTCTACCTCGACCGGCCCACCGCCCGCCGACCGAAGACGCCGACGGCCGACGACCTGGAGGTGCACTTGGGCTCGGCCCCTGTGCCCGACCTCGGCGCGACGCCGCCGCGCACCTGACCGCCGGCATGAGGGGCGACGCGCTCGGCGCGTCGCCCCCGTGTTCAGGCGGGCAGCTCGACCCACTGCACGAGCTGCCAGACGAGGCCGTTCGGGTCGGCGAACTGGCAGTAGCGCTCGCCCCATGGCTCCGTCTCGGGTGCCGTCACGACGCGGGCGCCGGCCCCCGCGATGCGCTCGAACTCGGCGTCGAGGTCGTCGACCACGAAGACGAGCAGCAGCCCCTGCCCCGCCGAGCCGGCGATCTCGCTCGGCTTGAAGGTGGCGAGGCCCGTGGCGAGGAAGATCAGGTTCGTGTTCGAGTCGGCGTGGCGGAGCGACACGAACCCGTCGGCCGCCATGGCCTCCTCGTAGCCGAAGCAGGTCTTGGCGAAGTTCGCCGAGGCGTCGACGTCGGCGACGTTCAGCGAGACGGCGGTCTGGGTGATGTTCATCGGTTCTCCCGTTCCGTAAACCCTGTACAACGTACAGTACCGTCTACAACGTACAATGTTGCGACGGTATTCCGAGGGAGGTCCCGCGATGCCCAGGCCCCTGATCGACCTGCTCTGGCGCGACCGCCCCGGCGCGACCGCCGGCGGCAGCCGCGGCCCCAGGGCCCGCTACTCCACGGGCGACGTCGTGTCCCGCGCGATCGCCCTCGCCGACGAAGGCGGCCTCGCCGCGGTCACCGTACGGGCTCTCGCCCAGTCGCTCGAGCTAACGGCGATGTCGGTGTACACCCACGTCAACAGCCGCGACGACCTGCTCGTGCTGATGGCCGACCACGCGCACGGGCAGATGACGACGACACCGTTCGGTCGATCGACGTGGCGCACCCGGGTGCGCCGCCTCGCCGAGGACAACCTCGCGCTGCTGCGCGACCACCCCTGGCTGCTCGGCATCGACGATCCGCGGACCGCCCTCGGCCCCGGCACCATCGCGAAGTACGACCACGAGCTGCACGCCTTCGACGGCACGTCGATCAGCGACATCCGACGTGATGCGGCGCTGACGTTCGTGCTCGACTTCGTGCGGTCCACGGCCGCCAGGACGGTGATGACACCTGCGACCGGAGACTTCGGCGAGCTCTGGGAGCAGTCGGTCGATCGCCTGGCCGGCTACCTGGGCGACGACTTCGCACTCGCGCAGCGGGTCGGTCGCGCGGCCGGTGAGGCGATGGGCGGCCCGCACGACGCCGAGCGCGCGTGGCAGTTCGGGCTGACCCGCGTGATCGCCGGCCTGGGCGACCTCGACTCGCGCTAGGCGGTCCGCGGGTGGAGCCGGCAGTTCGTGTGCAGGTAGCGCGCCGCGCCGCGCTCGACGTCGAAGATCGCCACGGTCTGCGAGTCCTCCAGCGGGCCGACCGGCGGCATCACGAAGTGCGTCTCGCTGATCGGCAGGAGCTCGTAGGTGATGCGATCGGGCAGGCCCGTGAACGCCGCCTGCATCGGGTTCAGGTCGACGGTGGCGAACAGCCTGCCGGCCTCGGCGGTCACTTCGAACGCCGTGCCCGGGCGCTCGTAGACGCCGACGTACCTCGACGTGTCGAGGACGAGCCCGGGGGCCGGCGCGGGCAGCGGCGGGATCCGACCGAGTCCGAGTTCGTCGAGGATCGCGTCGAACACGTCCCGGTAGAGCGAGTCGCGCTGGCCGCCGTTCGTCAGCAGGACGAGTGCGAGGTCCTCGGCGGGCAGCATGCGCAAGCGGGCGTTCTGCCCGATCGTGCTGCCGTCGTGCGCGTACACGGTGCGGCCGCCCCAGTCGCACACCACGAGGCCGAGCCCCCACTCCGGGCCGAACATGTACGGGTCGGGGACCGGAACGCGCGAGGTCGTCATCTCGCGGATCGCCGCCTCCGAGACGACGCGAGCGCCGTTCGGAGCGATGCCGCCGTGCAGGATCACGTGGGCGAGCGCGAGCACCTCGCCGGCCGTCGAGCTCACGTTGCCGCCGGGGCCGTACGCGCGCGGCAGCCGATCGATCGGCGTCGGGATCGGCCCCTCCTCCATCGACCGGATCAGGTGACCGGCTGCCGCGTGCGCCGGATCGACCTCGGCCGGCCGACTCGTGGTGGCGGCCAGTCCCATCGGGTCGAAGAGGCGGTCGCGCATGATCGCGTCCCAGCGCTTGCCGTCGGCGACCTCCATGATCCGGGCGAGGATCGCGTAGCCGAGCGCCGCGCTGTACCCGTGGACGGTTCCCACCGGACTGACCTGCGGGGCGTCGGCGACCTGCTCGACCATCCGCTCGTAGACGTCCTCCTCCTCGCCGGGATCGCCGAAGGCCTCTTCGATGCCGTTCGTGTGATCGAGCAGCTGGCGCGGAGTGACTCGTTCCGTCGCCTCAGGGTCGGCGACCCTGAACCCCGGGATGAGACTGCGCACGGGTTCGTCGAGGTGCACCGCGCCCTCGTCGACGAGTTGCATGAATGCCAGGGCGGTCCACGTCTTGGTCAGCGAGCCGCACTGGAAGACGGTGTCCGCCGTCACCGCGACGCCGGAGTCGATGTCCTGGACCCCGTGCACGAGTCCGGTGACCACGCCACCGTGGAGCAGGCCGACGGCGGCGCCGGGAACCCGGTGCTCGGTGAGGACCTCCGCGATCCGCTCCGCCGCACGTCCGAACTCCATCACAGCCCCGTGCTCACCGGGCGAGACCGACGGCATTCGCGGCGTCGGCTTCGAAGTACTCCGTCGTCGCGGCCCGTCCCGCATACGCCTCGAAGAACTCGCGCACCGCGTCGGCCGAGTCGTGCGCGATGACGTTCACCGCGCTGGTTCCGTCGGTGCTCGCGATCGCGAGCACCCACTTCGCCCCCTTGGGCAGCCGCCCGTGGGCCTTCTTCAGTGCGCCCCAGAACAGGTCGCCGTCGTCGACGGTCGAGATGGCCATGATGTGCATGTCGCGCCTTTCGTTTCCGAATGCCAGAACGCTACGTAGCCTTTCCATCTGCGTCAACGCCAGATCCCCGAAAACACGCCAATCGTTGCGTGGTACTGTCGTCGAACGCAACGTGCGTTGCGTTGCACTCCGTGAACGACGATGGGGACGCGGCATGACCGGTGGCAGGCTCACCCTGCACGAGCGACGATCGATCGCCGAAGGAATGGCCGACGGTCTCGGCTACGCCGAGATCGGCCGGCGCCTCGGCCGCCCGACGTCGACGATCAGCCGCGAGGTGGCTCGCAACGGCAACGGCCGGTACTCGGCCGGCGCGGCGCACGAGGCGGCAGGGCATCGTGTGCGCCGCCCCGCCGCTGCACCGGAGCCGCCGACCGAGACCCGCGCGTTCGTCGAGGAGTTCGCGGGCCTGCTGTCGGCCACCGGGATGCCGCGGATGGCCTCGCGCGTGTTCACCGCCCTCCTGCTCTCCGAGGCCGGAAGCCTCACCGCCGCCGAGCTCGTGCATGGACTGCAGGTCAGCCCGGCGGCGGTGTCGAAGGCCGTCGGCTACCTCGAGGGACTCGGCCTGCTCCGGCGCGAGGCCGATCGCCGCAGCCGTCGGGAGCGGTACGTCATCGACGACGACGTGTGGTTGCGGGCGCTGCGCACCGACTCGTCGGCGCACGCCGACGTGGCGACCGGTGCGGCGCGCGGCGCCGCCATCTTCGGGGCGGAGAGCCCCGCCGGCGTGCGACTCGGCCTCATGGGGCGGTTCTTCGGCGAGCTCACGGAGCAGATCGACGGAATCGACCTGGACGATCCGAAGGCGGGCGACGCGATGACCGTGCTCGCGGCGCTGGTCCACGCCGATCGGGCGCTCACGGTCGACGAGCTCTCGGGCGCGCTCGGCTGGACGCCGACACGTGCGGCCTCGGCGCTGACGGAGCTCGAGCGACGTCCCAACCTCGCCGATCCGCTCCTCGTCGGCGTCCAGGGCGAGCGGTACGCCGTCACCGCGCGGCCGGATCGGCTCTCGCAGGCCCAGCGCGCCGCACTGCGGCCGGCGAGCGGTGCCGCAGGCTAGGCCCGCACCACCTCGAGACCGAACGCGCCCTCGGCGATCTCGACGGCCACGTCGTCATCGGTCACGACGACCGTGCCGTACCCCGTCGAGGCGACCCACGGCCAACGACCGTTCGCCCCGACGTGCAGCGATCCCGTCGCCTCGTCGACGCGCACGCCCGATCGGGCCTGAAGCAGCGTCCAGCCGGCCATCGCCCTCGCGTAGTGGTCGCCGCACTCGATCTCGTTGTACGGGTTGCGTCGCGAGCCGTCGTGCCGGTTCCACAGTCCGTCGAGCACGGCCTGGCCCGCGTCGTCCAGGCCCTCGAAGAGGCAGTGCGCGGCGACCTGCGCCTCGATGCCCGTCCAGACCTCGTCGGCGTACCGCGTCGGGACCTCGGGTCGGCCGCCGTCGGGCCACGAGCACATGAGCAGCCCGACATCGTCGGCCGTGTCGGCGTAGACCCGGTAGGGGTGGGTGAAGTCGGCGAAGCCGTGCCGCAGGTTCGAGCCGACGACGTGTCGCAGCGCGCTGCGCACGTGCTCGGCGGGCAGGATGTGCCCGAGGCCGAGCTGGTGCGCCCACCACTGCCCGATGACCTGGTCGCTCAGGATGCCGGTCAGCCATTGGAAGTCGGTCGGGTCGCCCTCGTCGAGGCGCTGGATGTAGTGCGTGCCGTCGAAGATCGCCTCGTCGTAGCCGCGCGAGCCCGACTCGAAGCGCGCTCGCGCCTCGGCCGCCGCATCGTCGTCGCCGGCGAGCAGCGCGAGCTCCTCGTACGCGCGCAGCGCCGCGAGCCACAGCGTGCCCATGAAGGGATTGACCCCAGCCAGGTCGATGTCGTGCGTCGACGGCTGGATGCCGTGCAGCACGCCGTCGCCGTCGGCGTCCCACTTCTCGGCGATGTGGCGATAGAGCCGCTGGAGCGACGGCCAGCGCCGCTCGAGCCACTCGGCTCCCGCGCCCCGCTGCACGTCGCGGAGCGACTTGAGGATCGTCGCGAGCATGCCGTCGAGCGCCGGCTCCTCGGGCCCGCCGATCATCTCGTGGGTCATCTGCGGCAGGTACGTCGGTACCCGAAGGCGGTGCGGGATCGCGCCGTTCGGCGCCTGCATGACGTCGAACTCGGTGTCGCGCATGTCGCGCTCGAGCTCGGGCCAGAGCCCGGCGAGCGCCGCCTCGTACTGCCAGACGTGCGTGCAGTTGAGCGGGCACGACCCGCCGAACACCCCCGACCACATCCAGGTCGAGGCGCCGAGCGAACCCTCGTATCCGTAGAAGCGGCCGTCGGCGCCGATGAAGCAGGTCGGGCTCCGCACGTAGGCGGCCTGGGCGGCGAGGTAGTCGGCCTCGCGCGGCGCGAGGCTCGAGGTCGTGAGGGTCTCGGTCCAGCGCGAGGTGCGGGCGACGAGGTCGTCCCACCGCTCCTCGACCTCGGCCTGCACGTCGAGCGCATCGCGGTATCGCTGCCCGTAGCCGTTGCCGAGGTAGAACCGCGACGCGCCCGCCTCGGGGTGCGGCCGGCCGAACTGCTCGATGTCGACGAAGCGGTTCGGGAAATGCCAGGACATCGAGAACCGGATCGTGCGCGACTGCCCGGGCTCGAGCCAGTACGGCACCCCGACGACGCCGAGCCACGAGCGCCCCGGCGCACTCGCACCCGAGCCGCCGCGCGGCGCGTTCAACTGCGGGTCGCCGACGGTCGGCGCGACCTCGAGACGCGAGCGCCCGTCGTTGAGCGCGCGCGAGTCGAGGAAGGCGCGCAGGTGCTCGACGCCGGTGCACCGCGCGAGCACGGCCGCGGACGGGTCGTCGGCGGCGAGCACCAGCTGCCCGGCGAGCTGGTCGGACTCGTCGATCGACGGGTTGTCCATCACCACCCGCGACCAGCCCCGCCCGCGGAGCAGTCGGTTGACGTTGCCGCCGAGCCCCGGGGTGTGCTCGCCGATCGGGGTGATGCCGTCCCACCCGGCGGCGTTCAGCAGCGAGCCCGCGAGCGTGCCGTGCACCGGGAACTCGCCCGTGTTCGTGAGGGTGAACGAGAACAGCCCGCTCGGCATGCCGCTCGTCTCGACGTCGCCCGGCACCATGGGGTTCAGCGCCCGCATGGTGACGGCGACGGGATGCCTCGGATCGGAGAGCCCGACCTCGGCGATCGGATAGGTGCCGCTGAACCGGGCCGACGCGAAGGTGCCGAACCGGTCGGCCGCCGCCGACATCCACTCGGGCACGACCGCGTCCGTCGTCAGCGACGCCCCCGGGTCGTCGACGGGGTGCCCCTGCACCATCGAGACGACGTCGAGCGGCGGCTCGATCTGCGTGACGCGCAGCCAGAACCCGGTGCCGGGCAGGGCGCCCACGTGGTTCGGCATGCCGTGCAGCTGCCATTGGCGGAGCGAGCCGTCGGCGCCCACGACGAATCCGCCCGTGCCGATGCCGCCGATCGGCATCGCGAGGGCGGGGACTGCGGTGTGCGGGAGCTCCTGCCGGAGGATGTCGGTCATGCCTCTCCTTGCGTGACGGTGATGGGGCTGCGGCGCAGCGGTACGAGCGGCGGCAGCGCGACGCCGACCGCGGCCGCCGTCGGCCAGGCGCAACCGACGGCGAGCACGACGAACACCGGCGCGGCGATCGCGAGCAGGACGGTCAGCCAGGTGAGTCCGAGCCAGACGACGGCGGCGGCGGCGACGACCGCGGACACGGGGCCGAGCGGCCGGCGCACGACGGCGATGAACGCCATCGCGACGATGCTGCGCAGGCGGACGTCGGCCCGCACGACGCCGACCGGGATCGCGACCGCCGCGACGAGCGCGGCGACGACGGCCAGCGCGGTGCCGGCGACGGCGAGCACCTGGAAGGCCACGGATCCGGAGGCCTCGGCGACGACGGCGACGAGCGCGCTCCACGCCGCCAGCATGCAGGGGGCGACCGCGAAGACCGCGACCACGAGCAGGCGCCGCCCGAAGCCGGGCCGCTCGCCGCCGAGTTCGAAGAGCTCGGCGCCGAGCCGGTCGACCGCCCAGAGCAGCCCGGGCGCCGCGAGTGCGGCGACGACGATCCAGGTGATCGGCGACGCGGGGCCGAGCACCCGACCCGCTGCGGCGTAGACGGCGACGACGGCGACGCCGAGCACGGCGAGCGCGGGCAGCGATCGCCACGCCGCAGCCGGCAGCCGGCGCAGCACGGGGTCGACGGCCGCGCCCGGCTCCACGGCGGTCATCCCTTCAACCCGGTCGACGCGACGGACTCGACGATCTGCCGCTGGAACGCGAGGAACACGATGAGCAGCGGCAGCACGACCATCGTGATCGCCGCGAAGACGACGACGGCCGGTGCCGCCCCGAAGCCGTTCTGCAGCGTGACGAGCCCGAGCGGCAGGGTCATGTTCTCGGGGCTCGAGAGGAAGATGAGCGGTCCGAAGTACCCGTTCCACGACGCCTCGAACCCGAGGATGGCGAGCGCGGCGATCGCCGGCGCCGACAGCGGCACGAGCATGCGGAAGAGGATCCACAGGTGCCCGGCCCCGTCGATGCGGGCGGCCTCGTCGAGCTCGCGCGGGATCGTCTTGAAGTACTGCGAGAGGAAGAAGATCTGGAACACGTTGATGAGGGCGGGTAGCCACAGCGAGGCCAGCGTGTCGACCAGCCCGACCTGCCGCATCATGATGAAGATCGGGATGATCACGAGCTGCGCCGGCACCATGAGCGCCGACAGCATGACGACGAGCAGCAGGCGGCTGCCCCGGAAGTCGATGCGGGCGAACGCGTAGGCGGCGAGGATCGAGAAGATCAGCGCTCCCGCCGTCGAGACGGCCGCGAGCAGCAGCGAGTTGCCGAACTGCTGGAAGAACGGCATGTAGTCGAGCACGTCGGCGAAGTTCTCGAACGTGAACGGGATCGGCAGCCAGCTCGGCGGGCTCGCGAAGGCGAACTCGGGCACCGTGAGGCTCTGCACGATCAGCCACACGAGCGGGGCGATCATGACGATGCCGAACACGACGAGCACGATGTCGACGGCGACGCCGCCCGGGGTGCGTCGCCGCGACTTGCGGCGGCCGGCCTTCTCGAGGGTGGCGAGCAGGTCGTCGCTCGGCATCGGCCGGGCCTGCGGAATGGTCGTCATGATTCGTGCACCCACCTTCTCCGGCCGATGAACTGCAGGAGCGTCACACCCATGATGATCACGAAGACGAGGAGCGCGACGGCGGCCGCGTAGCCCATGTCGAACGCCTGGAAGCCCTTCTCGTACAGGTACATGATGATCGTCGTGGTCGACCCCTGCGGCCCGCCCTTGGTGATGATCTGGATCGGGTCGAAGATCTGGAACGCCCCGATGAACGTGATGATCGTCGCGAAGAACAGGGTCGGCGACATGAGCGGAAGCGTGACGTTCCAGAAGATCTGCCGGCCCGTCGCACCGTCGGTGCGCGCCGCCTCGACGAGTTCGGACGGCACCGTCTGCAGGCCGGCCAGCATGATGATGAAGGTGAACCCGACCGTGTGCCAGAGGTCGATGACGATGATCGACGGCAGGGCCCACGCGGGGTCGGCGAGGAAGTTCGGCAGCTCGATGCCGAGCATCGCGGCGTACTGTCCGACGTATCCGAACGTCGGGTCGAGCACGTACTTCCACAGCAGCGAGACCGCCGCCCACGAGATCAGGAACGGGAAGAAGATCGCGACGCGGGCGAAGTAGCCGATGGACCTGCTGATGAGGTTGTTCACGGCGAGCGCCAGCAGTAGGCCCAGCACGAGGTGCGTCACGATCGACGCGAACGCGAAGACGAAGGTGTTCCACAGCACCTGCGGAAGCTCGGGGTCGGTGAACAGCTGCTCGAAGTTCGCGAGGCCCACGAACTCGGGCGGCGTCAGCAGGTCCCACTTAAGGAACGCGAGCGCGATCGCGAAGACGAACGGCCCCGCGACGAAGACGAGGAAGAGGAGGACGGCGGGGCTGACGAACAGCCAGCCCGCCGCCTCGGCGCGGCGCCGCTGGAGCAGTGCTCCGGGGCGCCGCGCCGTGATCGTGTCGCTACTCACTGACCAGCGACTCCAGCTTGTCCTGCGCGGCGTCGAGCGTCGGCTGCGCCTCGCCCTGGCCCGCGACGATCGTGCCCCAGGCCTCCTCGATGACCTTCTGCGCCTCGGCGCCCTGGTCGATCGACGGGATGGGCGTCGCCCAGCCCATCGCCTCGCTCAGCCGCACGGTGCCCTCGGGGGCGTTGCCGGTGAACGCCTCGGAGTTCGCGACCGACTCGCGCGCCGGCACGATCGTGCCGCCGATCGTCGCGAAGTACTCGCCGGCCTCCTTCGACATGAGGAACTTGATGAAGGTCCAGGCGGCCTGCTTGTTCTCGCTGTTCTTCGTGATGTTCCAGGCATCCCAGCCGACCGGCGAGCCGTTCTGGGTGTTGGTGGGCCAGTTCACGACGACCGTCTGGTCGACCATGTCCATGTCGCGGACGCCGAGCACCGGCCACCGCCCGCCGTTGAGGGTGGCGAGCTTGCCCTGCTTGAACGCCGTGTTGCCGTCGAACTGCCCCCCGGGCTTGGGCGCGAGGCCCATCTCGACGAGGCTGCGGGCGAACTCGGCCGATTCGACGGCCTCAGGGGTGTTGTAGGTCGGCTCGCTCCAGTCCTGGTTGAAGGTGCTCGCGCTGTTGGTCGTGAGCCACGGCATGACGTCGACGAAGTAGCCCGAGCCGGCACCGGTGAGGTACGCGCCCGTCTTCTCCTTGATCTGCTTGCCGGCCGCGACGAACTCGTCCCAGGTCCAGTTGCCGTCTTCGGGGATCGGCACCCCGGCCTTCTCGAACACCGACTTGTTGAGGTACATCGCCATGGTGTTGAAGCCGCCGGGGATGAAGACGGTCTCGCCGTCGGGTCCGGAGGCGTACTCCTCGTTGAACTTGACGAGGTTCGGGCTGAGGTCGGCCCAGTAGTCGTCGACGACCTCCTGGTCCTGCTCGATGTACGGCGCGAGGTCGGTGAGGATGCCCTTCGAGGCGAACAGCCGCTGCCCCTCGGTCGCCACCTGGATGATGTCGATCTTCTGCCCGCCGGCGAGCCGCGTCGCGACCGTCGTGGAGAACGTCGCCCAGTTGCCGCTCGGAATGCCGACGGCCTTGAGCTTGATGTCGGGGTACTCCTTGTTGAACTCGGCGAACAGGGCGTTGAAGGCCTTCTGCTGGTCGGCGTCGCCCATGTAGACGAAGCTCAGGTCGCCGCTGTCGGGGCTGCCCTCCGCGCCGCCGCCGCCTCCGCCGCCTCCGGCGGTGCAGCCCGTCATGAGCAGTGCCGCGGCCGCGATGACCGCGGCGGCCTTGGCGAGACCCTTCATTCTCTTGTGCATTCGTCCCTCCTCAGGAACTCGACTCGTCGATGAGTCGATGCTGTGGCCGGGTCAGGAACCCCGGTTCGGTCGGGCTTCGGCCGTGGGCGCCGGCAGGTTCTCGGTTCGCCGTTGACCTCACCTGCGGCCAGAGTATGCGAAATCGATTTCAAGCGCAACGATCGGATGTTTCGAGCCGATGCGGTGGGCGATGACGACGCCCGTCCGGGTCTCGATCACTCCGCCTTCTCGAGCTCGGCCGAGAACCAGTACACGTTGTACGGCCCCCAGAGCGAGAGCGCGAAGTAGACCGTGCGCCCGCCGTCGCCGACGTAGCGCGGGTTCAGGTAGGGCGCATACAACCCCGGATACTCGTCGCCCGGCACGAGCTCGACCGGGTCTCCCCACGGCCCCCACGGCGTCGCGCCCTCGCGCAGGTACGCGTTGCCCGCATCCGAGTAGCCCATGAGCCAGCGGTCGAGGTAGTCCGACCACATCACCGAGAGCTCGCCGATCGTGCCCTCGACGACCGTGGATGCCTCGGCCGGATCCGCGCTCCAGGCCGGAGCGTCGCCGGTGCCGGCGAAGTACTCGTACGCCGAGGCATCCTCGACGGCCTCGACCGTGGCGGGCACCCGCATCAGTTGCACGTCGCCGAAACGTCCGGCGGGGATGCCCCAGAGGTAGACGTACTCGGCGCCGTCGTCGACGACGTGCGCCGCGGCCACCTGCACGAAGTTCGAGTCGCCGGGCCAGGTCGGCGACTCGAGCGCGGTCCAGGTCTCGCCGCCGTCGGTCGACGTGGCGAGCCCCGCGAAGTTCGCGTCCCACGCGCCCGGTTCGCCCCAGAACTTCACCGACATGTACGAGAGGTAGAGCGTTTCGCCGATCGCGAAGCCGTACGTCGGGATCTTCGTCACCTCTCCGGTGCCGTCGTTCGCGTCGTGCTCGCCCTCGACCATCGCCGTCGCGAGGCCGAGCCCGTCGACCGGCGCCCACGCGTCGAACTCGATGCCGTCGGACGGGTCGTCGTCGGTCGTCCACGCCGACACGTTCGAGCGCCACAGGCCGCCCTGCCCGCCGTAGGCGTCCGGATCGCGCTCGCCGAACGTGTCGCCGAAGAGGAAGTACGTCGTGTCGCCGAGGTTGACCATCGAGCCGAGGTCGGTGCCGGCGACCCCGACCGACTCGGTGTCGTTCATCGCATCGGGGCCGGTGAGCTTCGCGATCTCGGTGAGCCCGGTGACACCGGTCAGCACGGCGGGCTTGTCGGGGTCGGGATCGACCGCGACGGGGCTCATGGGGTCGCCTCCGCCACCCGTCGCGCTGCACGCGCAGAGCGCGACGGCGATGGATGCCGCGACGGCGGCGACGCGGACGGGACGACGGGTTCGGGCACGGCGCATGATCCTCCTCGATCTCCCCGACACCCTACGCGCGACGCGCGATTTTCGAAATCGATTTCAGTACTTTTCGCACCGATCCGGCCGCTCCCGTGATCCGCGGGCACCCGCGTCCGCAGCGGGCGGCGAAATGCTTAGCCACACTAATTTGTTAGACTAAGCATCATGACCGATGCCCTGCAGACGACCGCGCCCGAGCGGCCCGCCCCCTCGGCATCCTCTCGGCTGACCCGGGACCGCCGTACGCTCGCCGAGCAGTCGACCGAACTCCGCATCGCCGTGATGCGCCTCTCGCGGCGCCTGCGACAGCAGCGCAGCGACACCGAGATCAGCGCATCGCAGTTCTCGACGCTCGGGTGGATCCACAGCGAGGGGCCGCTCACGATCGGCCGTCTCGCAGAGCTCGAGCGGGTGACCGCACCGAGCATGAACCGCACCGTCAACTGCCTCGTCGACGCGGGCTACGTCACCCGCCGCACCGACGACGACGACCGCCGCAAGGTGCTCGTCGAGGTGACCGACGCCGGCGACACGGTCGTCCGCGAGACCCGCAAGCGGCGCGATGCGTGGCTCGCGAAGCGGTACGCCGCCCTCAGCCCCGACGACCGCGAGGTCCTCGCCCGCGCCACCACGATCCTCGGGAGGCTCCTCGACCAGTGAGTGCCATGTTCCGCTCCCTCAGCCACGTCAACTACCGCATCTGGTTCATCGGCGCCCTCGTCTCGAACGTCGGCGCCTGGATGCAGGCCACCGCCCAGAACTGGGTCGTGCTCACCGAACTCAGCGACAACGACGCGTTCGCGGTGGGCATCACCATGGCCCTGCAGTTCGCCCCGCAACTGCTGCTCGTGCCGGTCACGGGCCTCATCGCCGACCGCTTCGACCGGCGCAAGATCCTCATGTGCACGCAGACGGCGCTCATGCTGCTCGCCCTCGGACTCGGCGCCCTGCTCATCTTCGGCCACGCCCAGCTGTGGCAGCTCTACGTCTTCGCGGGCCTGCTCGGCATCGTGAACGCGATCGACAACCCCGCCCGCCAGACCTTCGTGACCGACCTCGTGTCGAGCACCGACATGTCGAACGCGGTGGCCCTCAACTCGGCCTCGTTCAACACGGCCCGCCTGATCGGCCCGGCCGTCGCGGGCGTGCTCATCGTGCTCGTCGGCTCGGGCTGGGTCTTCATCATCAACGCGCTCACGTTCGTCGCGGTGCTCGCGGCCCTCGCCATGCTCAAGGGCAAGAAGCTGAAGCGGATGCCGCGGGCCAGCCGCGAGCGCGGCGCCTTCGTCGCGGGCTTCCGCTACGTGTGGAGCCGACCCGACCTCGTCGTCGTCTTCGTGATCGTGTTCCTCGTGGGCGCGTTCGGCATGAACTTCCCGATCTTCTCCTCGACGATGGCCGTCGAGTTCGGGCGCGGCGCCGGCGAGTACGGCCTACTCAACTCGATCCTCGCGATCGGCTCGCTCGCCGGGGCGCTGCTGGCCGCCCGGCGCGAACGAGCGCGCATGCGCGTCGTGATCCTCGCGGCCGCCGGCTTCGGCGTGGCGGCGGCGATCTCGGCGGTGATGCCGACCTTCGCCCTGTTCGCCGCCTCGACGGTGCTCATCGGCTTCGCCGCGGTCACGATGCTGACGACCGCCAACGGCTACGTGCAGACGACGACCGACCCCGCGCTGCGCGGGCGCGTGCTCGCACTGTACTTCGCGATCCTCTCGGGCGGCACGCCGATCGGGGCCCCGATCGTCGGCGCGGTCGCGAACAGCTGGGGCCCGCGCTGGGGCCTCGGCGTCGCCGCGATCGCCGCGGGCGTCGCCGCCCTCATCGGCGCGATCTGGCTCGTCGTCTCGCGCGGCATGCGGCTCACGAGGCATCCCGAACGCCGCTGGGCCCCGGCCGTGCGCTTCGACGCTCCGCCCACCGCCGCGATCGCGGTCGTGCCGACGGCGGCCATCGCCGTGCCGACCGAGGCGCTGCAGGTGCCGACCGCGGCGCTGCAAGTGCCGACCGAGGCGCTGCAAGTGCCGACGGCGGCCATCGCCGTGCCGACCGAGGCGCTGCAGGCACCGACCGCGGCGACGAGTGTCCGGGACGCCTCGCTGCGGGCCTCGCTCCAGGGCTGACCCGTCACCCGCGGCTGACGCGCGCGCACGCCTCGCACCCACACCGCGCGTCTGCGACGAGGTCGCGCGAAGAGTCCGGGCCGTCGCCGTTCAGCGGCCGTTCGCGCGACTTCGCGATGCGGAGTCGCACGAATTGCGCGAACGCGAACGCGAACGGCGCCGGCGCCGCGCGGCTCAGGCGTCGAGCGCCGACTCGGGGTCCGCGAGCAGCGGCCCGAACGCCAGCTCGGCCGCCCCGATCGCGAGCCGATCCTCGCCGAGCGCGGCGACCCGCAGCTCGACACCCTCGGCAGCGGCGGGCATCGCCTGGGCCAGCACCGCGGCAGTGAGCGCATCGGCGTCGCTCTCGGCGATGGTCGCGAGGAACCCACCGAGGATCACCCGTGAGGGGTTCAGCACGTTCACCGCGTTCGCCAGGGCCGTCGCGAGGATACGCCGCTGCCTCACGAGCTCGGCCGCGACCTCTGGCGAGTCGCTTGCCTCGAGCGCGGCCCGCAACGTCGGCTCGTCGGCAGCGGCGAGCCCGACGACCGCGAGCAGTCGCGATCGCGCGACCTCGTCTTCGAGCACGCCGCCCTCGGCCCGGCGGTCCTCGTCCGCGGCGATGCCCGGGCGATTCTGCCCGAACTCGCCCGCGTATCCGCCGGCGCCGACGACGGCGACACCGCCGACGACGAGCCCGCCGCCGATGCCGCTCGCGCCGCCGTTGAGGTAGACGAGGTCATCGATGCCCCGGCCCGCGCCGAACAGGTGCTCGGCGCGGGCGCCGAGGCTCGCGTCGTTGCCGACGGCCGTGGGCAGCCCGGTCGCGGCCTCGACGAGTTCGCGCAGCGGAGCGTCGTTCCACTCGAGGTGCGGTGCCATGCGGACGAGCCCGTCGGCAGCGCGCACCAGGCCCGGCACCGCGAGGCCGACGCCCACGATGCGTGCCGAGCGCAGCGGCCCGTCGCGCCAGCGCGCGACGGTCGATGCGACGATCGCTGCGACCTCCTCGGGCGAGACGAGGTGATCGACCTCGTTGCGCTCTCGTACGGGGATCCGCCCGTCGAGTCCGACGGCCGAGATCGTGACGGCATCGACCTCGGGGTTCACCGCGATCGCGGTGACGCCGGGGTGGGCGGCGACGACGGGCGAGGGACGGCCGACGCGATTCGTCGGGTCGGGCGCCCGCTCCTCGACGAGCCCGGCCTCGGCGAGTTCGGCGGCGAGGGCCGCGATCGTCGAGCGGTTGAGGCCGGTCGCGGCGGTCAGCGCGGCGCGCGATCGAGGTCCCTCGAGGTGCACGAGCCCGAGGACTTTCGCGAGGTTTCGACGATGCACGCCGTCGAAGGTGCCGATGCGCTCTGCCACGCGACAACTCTAGGCGGGGCCGTCGACACGCCCGCTCGCAACGCACCGAATATGTTGCCCTTGACTCGAAATTGTCCGAGCCGTATATTCAAGGCGTCCAGATCACTTTCGACATTGGTGTCGAAACTTTCGAGAGGTTGTTCAAGGATGAACAGACGCAGCACGGCTCGTCTCATCGCCCTGGCGGCGGCGAGCGGCATCGCGATGGCCGCACTCAGCGGCTGTTCGGCGGGCGGCGGGGAGGAGAGCGGCGAGACCGCGATGACCTTCTGGCACAACTCCACCACCGGTGACGGCAAGGCGTACTGGGAGGCGACCGCAGCCGCCTTCGAGGAGGAGCACCCGGGCGTGACGATCGAGATCCAGGCGATCCAGAACGAGGACATGGACGGCAAGCTCCAGACCGCCCTCAACTCAGGCGACGCGCCCGACATCTTCATGGCGCGCGGCGGCGGCAAGCTCGCAGCCGTGGTCGAGGCCGGCCAGGCGCAGGACCTCAGCTCCGCGCTCTCCGACGAGACGAAGGCCGCCCTCGGCGAAGGCGCCCTCTCGGCGTTCTCGGTCGACGACAAGCTCTACGGGGTGCCGTCGTCGGTGCTGCCGGGCGGCATCTACTACAGCAAGGACCTCTTCGCCCAGGCCGGCATCACCGAGACGCCGACCACGTTCGACGAGCTCGGCGAAGCCGTCGACAAGCTGAAGGCCGCCGGCATCGACCCGATCGCGCTCGGCGCGAAGGACGCCTGGCCCGCCGCCCACTGGTACTACTTCTTCGCACTCCGCGAGTGCGGCCAGGACGTCATCACCGGCCTCACCGACGACCCCAGCTTCTCCGACGAGTGCTGGCTGCGCGCCGGTGAGGACCTCGAGGAGTTCGCCGGCATCGAGCCGTTCAACCCGGGCTTCCTGACGACGACCGCCCAGCAGGGCGCCGGCTCCTCCGCAGGGCTCGTCGCCAACCACAAGGCCGCGATGGAGCTCATGGGCGCCTGGGATCCTGGCGTGATCGCCTCGCTCACGCCCGACGAGAAGCCCTTGGCCGACCTCGGCTGGTTCCCGTTCCCCGAGGTCGAGGGCGGCGACGGCGAGGCCGGCGCGCTCATGGGCGGCGTCGACGGCTTCTCGTGCTACGTCGACGCACCGAAGGAATGCGGCGAATTCCTCGAGTTCGCTTCGCAGAAGGAGTACCAGGAGGGCTATGCGAACGCGTTCGTCACGCTGCCGGCCAACAAGGACGCCCAAGGGGTCGTGACCGACCCCGCCCTGCAGGAGGTGCTCGCCGCCGTCAACGAGGCCCCGTACGTCTCGGTCTGGCTCGACACGCTCCTCGGCCAGAACGTCGGCAACGCGCTGAACGTCGGCGTGGTCGACCTGCTCGCCGGCAAGGGCTCGCCCCAGGGCATCGTCGATGCGGTCGACGACGCCATCAAGAAGGGCTGAGGCCGAACGCATCATGAACGTTCGCACCAACTCCCCCGTTGCGGGACGAGTCGAGGCGGACGACGTCACGGCCGGAGGCGGTTCGCCGTCTCCGGCCGCCGGCCGGGTCGCTGCAACGTCGCCCCGCGACCGGCGTCGTCCCCGCCGCGACCCGCGCAAGGCCATCGAGATCGCCGTCCTCGTCGGCCCAGCACTGCTCGTCTTCCTCGCGTTCGTCATCTTCCCCGTGGTCATGGCCGGCTACTACGGCTTCTTCCGCTGGAAGGGCTTCGGCCCGCCCACCGACTTCGTCGGCCTCCAGAACTACGTCACGATCTTCCAGGACCCCACGTTCCACGAGGCCCTGTCGCACAACGCGATCATCGTCGTGATGTCGCTCGTGCTCCAGGGCCCCGCCGCCCTCCTGCTCGCGCTGCTCCTGAACCGCCCGATGCGCGGCCAGTCCGCGATCCGCGTGCTGATCTTCGCGCCGTACGTCATCGCCGAAGTGGTCGTCGGCACCGGATGGAGCCTCATGCTCCAGAGCCAGGGCGCGCTGAACGGGCTCCTCGAGAAGGTCGGGCTGGGGGCGTTCACCCAGGACTGGCTCGCCGACCCCGCGATCGCCATGGGGACCCTGCTCGTCATCCTCACGTGGAAGTACATCGGCTTCGCCGTCATCCTCTTCCTCGCCGGCCTGCAGGGCATCCCGCAGGAGCTCACGGAGGCCGCGCAGATCGACGGCGCCTCCTACTGGCAGATCCAGCGCCGCATCACGCTGCCGCTGCTCGGCCCGACCCTGCGCATCTGGGCGTTCCTCTCGATCATCGGCGCCCTGCAGCTCTTCGACCTCGTGTACATCATCTGGGGCCAGTACGTCGCGTCGACCGCGGGCACCTCGACGATGGCGACCTACATGGTCGCGAACGGCCGCAACGCCGGCAACTACGGCTACGGCAACGCCGTCGCAGTCGTGCTCTTCCTCATCTCGCTCGTCGTCGCCCTCGTCTACCAGCGATTCGTGCTCCGCCGCGACACGGCCGGAGCCCTCACCGAACGGACGGAACGATGACCGCGTCGTCAATCGCCCTGCCCCGACCGCCGAAGGCGCGGCAGACCAGCAGGCTTCCGTGGGGGAGCCCCACCATCTACGTCGTCGCCGTCGTCGTGATCGCCCTCATGCTCGCGCCGCTCGCGTACATCATCATCGGCGGCTTCCGCACGAACTCGCAGATCACGGCCGATCCGTCGGCGCTGCCTGCGCCCTGGGTGTTCACGAACTACGCCGACGTGCTGGCCAGCACCACCTTCTGGGGCCAGGTGCTCAATTCGGCCGTCGCGGCCGTGGTGACCACGGTCGGCGTCGTCGCGCTCGGGCTCATGGCGAGCTACGTGCTCGCCCGCTACCGGTTCAGGGCGCGCGGCGTGCTCTACGCGCTGTTCGCGGCGGGACTCATGTTCCCGATGACGGTCGCCATCACGCCGCTCTACATCATGGTGCGCAACCTCGGCCTCATGAACTCGCTCGGCGGCATCATCCTGCCGCAGATCGCCTTCGCCCTGCCGACGACGATCATCATCCTCGTGCCGTTCCTCAGGGCCATCCCCGACGAGATCGAGGAGGCCGCCGCGATCGACGGCTGTTCGCGGCTCGGCTTCTTCTGGCGGATGGTCGTGCCGCTCGCGCTGCCCGGCGTCATCACGGTGGGCATCCTCGCATTCATCGCGAGCTGGAACGGCTACATCCTCCCGCTCTTCATCCTGAACAACGAGGCCGCGTTCACCCTCCCGCTCGGGGTGCAGGCCTTCGCGTCGCAGTACTCGGTCGACACGGCGAAGGTGCTCGCCTTCACCTCGCTGTCGATGATCCCCGCCCTCGTCTTCTTCAGCGTGTTCGAGCGCCGCATCGTCGGCGGCCTCACGGGAGCGGTGAAGGGATGACCGAGCCGACGATCACGGATACCGCGACCGACGGAACCACTCGCAGCACGACCGCCATGACCACCACGGACCCCACGATGACGGAAGCCACGATGACGGAAGCCACGACCCAACCCGCCGCGACGACCGACCCGCCGTGGCGCGATCGGTCGCTTCCGGCCGCCGCGCGAGCCGGTGCCCTCATCGCCGAACTCACCCTCGAGGAGAAGATCGCCCAGCTCTACGGCATCTGGATCGGCGCGGCCGAAGACGGCGCCGACGTCGCCCCGCACCAGCACGAGATGAGCGGCGTCGTCGACCTCGACGTCCTGCTGCCCAAGGGGCTCGGCCAGATCACCCGCGCCTTCGGCACCGCGCCGATCGACGCGGCCGTCGGCGCGCAGTCGCTCGCACGACTGCAGGAGCGAATCGTCGACTCGAGCCGGTTCGGCATCCCGGCCCTCGTGCACGAGGAATGCCTGGCCGGCTTCGCCGCCTACGGCGCGACCGCGTATCCGGTGCCCCTCTCGTGGGGCGCGACGTTCGACCCCGGCCTCATCGAGCGGATGTCGCGTCGAATCGGCGAGGACATGCGATCGGTGGGCGTGCATCAGGGACTGGCGCCCGTGCTCGACGTCGTCCGCGACGCCCGCTGGGGCCGGGTCGAGGAGACCATCGGCGAGGATCCGTACCTGGTGGGCCGGGTCGCCACCGCGTACGTGGTCGGGCTCGAAGGCTCCGGGATCGTCGCGACGCTCAAGCACTTCGTCGGGTACTCGGCGTCGCGCGCCGGCCGCAACCTCGCGCCCGTCTCGGTCGGTCGCCGAGAACTCGCCGACGTCCTGCTGCCGCCCTTCGAGATGGTCGTGCGCGAGGCCCGGCCGCGCTCGGTGATGAACGCGTACACCGATCTCGACGGCGTGCCCACCGCCGCCGACCACGAGCTGCTCACGGGGTTGCTGCGCGACACCTGGGGCTTCGAGGGGACCGTCGTCGCCGACTACTTCTCGGTGGCCTTCCTCCAGACACTGCACGGCACATCCGGCGACCTGGGCGATGCGGCCGTGGCCGCGCTCGAGGCGGGCATCGACGTCGAGCTGCCGACGGTCCAAGCCTTCGGCGATCCCCTCAGGGCCGCCGTCGCCGACGGCCGCATCGACGAGGCGGTCATCGACCGGGCCCTCCTCCGCGTGCTCGAGCAGAAGGTCGGGCTCGGGCTGCTCGACGACCCGGCCGCGCCCCCGGCCGCCGCTGCGGCGAAGGGCTCCGTCGACCTCGATTCCCCCGAGAACCGCGAACTCGCGCGCCGCATCGCGGAGCAGGCGATCGTGCTGCTCCGCAACGACGGCACGCTGCCGCTCGCCGCCCCGGCCAGGATCGCCGTCATCGGGCCGACCGCCGACGACCCGCTCGCGGTGCTGGGGTGCTACGGATTCCCGACCCATGTCGGCGTGCACCACCCCGAGAGCGGGATGGGCATCGAGCTTCCGACCCTCGTCGAGGCGCTGCGCGAGGAGTTCCCCGGGGCCGAGATCGCCCTGGCGTCGGGAACCTCGATCGACGGCGGCGAGACCGACGGCATCGCGGCGGCCGTCGACCTCGCGGCATCCGCCGACGTCGTCGTGCTCGCGCTGGGCGACCGAGCGGGTCTCTTCGGCCGGGGCACCAGCGGCGAGGGCTGCGATGCGGAGACCCTCGACCTGCCGGGCGCGCAGGGCGCCCTGCTCGAGGCGGTGCTCGACACCGGCACGCCGACCGTGCTCACGCTCCTCGCCGGCCGTCCCTACGTGCTCGGTTCCGCCCCCGAGCGCGCAGGGGGGATCCTGCAGGCGTTCTTCCCGGGAGAGGAGGGCACGCGCGCCCTCGCCGCGATCCTCTCGGGGCGGGTGAACCCGAGCGGGCGACTCCCGGTCAGCGTGCCGGCCAGCCCCGGCGCCCAGCCGTCGACGTACCTGGCTTCGACGCTCGCGCGTCGCAGCGAGGTCTCGAACATCGACCCGACAGCCAGATACCCCTTCGGCCACGGTCTCGGCTACACCTCGTTCGCCTGGAGCGACCTCGTGGTCGAGGCGGCCGAGGCGACGACCGACGGCAGATTCCGGCTGTCGCTCACGGTCGAGAACACGGGGCACCGGGCTGGGGCCGAGATCGTGCAGCTGTACCTGCACGACCCGGTGGCCTCCGTCGTGCGACCGCTGCAACGGCTCATCGGTTTCGAGCGGATCGAGCTCGAGCCCGGGGCATCCGTGCGGTTGGGGGTCGAGGCGCCGGCCGATCTCGCGTCGTTCACCGGACGCGACGGTCTCCGCATCGTCGAGCCCGGAGCGCTCGTGCTCGGGTTCGGCCGTTCGAGCGCCGACCTGTCGCTCACGGCGGCCGTCGAGCTCACCGGCCCGGTGCGCGTGGTCGACCACACCCGCGAGCTGCACCCCGTCTGGAACGCCGAGCGGATCGGCACCGAGGCACCGTGACCGCAGCACGCAACCCCGTGCTGCCGGGGTTCCATCCCGATCCGAGCATCTGCCGCGTGGGCGACGAGTTCTACGTGGTGACCTCGACGTTCGAGTACTTCCCCGGGCTGCCGGTGCACCGCTCTCGCGACCTCGTGGAATGGGAGCTCGTGGGTCACGCGGTGCACCGCGAGGAGCAGCTCGACCTGTCGAGGGTGGCGGCGTCGGGCGGCCTGTTCGCCCCGACGATCCGCCACCACGACGGCCGCTTCTTCGTGGCCTGCACGCTCATCGGCGACGAGGGAGCACAGGACAGCTTCGTGGTGACCGCGACGGACCCGGCGGGCCCGTGGTCGGACCCGGCATGGATCGAGGATGCCCACGGCATCGACCCGTCGCTCCTCTTCGACGACGACGGCCGAGCGTGGTGGTGCGGCACCCGGCTCGCCGATCCCGGCGACTGGCCCGAGCAGACCGAGGTCTGGGTGCGCGAGCTGGATGTCGCCGCGATGAGGCTCGTGGGCGAGGAGCACGTCGTCTGGCACGGCGCCGTCGAGGGCGCCGTCTGGGCGGAGGGCCCGCATCTGCACCGGCTCGACGACGGGGTGCTGCTCCTCGCGAGCGAGGGCGGCACCGAACACCACCACGCCGTCAGCGCGGCCCGCGGCACCGCACCGACCGGCCCGTTCACGGGGTCGAAGGCGAACCCGCTGCTCACCCACCGCCACCTCGGCGGTGACGTCGACGTGGCGAACGTCGGGCACGCCGACCTCGTCGACGACGGCCGCGGCGGATGGTGGGCCACGGTGCTCGCGACCCGGCGGCTCGCCGGGACCGGGATGACGCGCGCCGACGCCCTGCAGGGTCGTGAGACGTGGCTCGTGCCCGTCGCCTTCGAGGACGGCTGGCCCGTGTTCGCACCGGGCGAGGGCCGCCTCCGCCACGAGGTGGAGGTGCCCTGGGCCGACGCGACCGCTCCCGGCCCGTCGAAGCTCGTCGACGAGTTCGACGGGCCCGCGCTGCATCGCGAGCTGCTCACGATCCGCACGGCACCCGGCATGCGCCGGGCACGGCTCGGCGAGCGCCCGGGCCACCTGCGGCTCGAGGCCGTCTCCGGCGGTCTCGCCGAACCGGTCCCCCACGCCTTCGTCGGCTTCAGGCTCGAGCAGCCGGTCGCGCGCCTCTCGACCGAGCTCGAGATCCCGGATACCGCGTCGGCCGGCCTGGTCGCCGGGCTCGCGCTCCGGCTCACCGACCGCCGTCACGTGCGCTTCGCGGTCCGTGTCATGAACCCGGGTCCGCGTACCGAGGTGCCCGGCTCGGGATCGGCCCGGGTGCTCGAGCTCGTGCTCCACGTCGACGGCGACGACCGGCTGCTCGCGAGCGTCGAGGCGCCGCCCGGACGGCTCGGGCTCGTGTTCGACCTCGACGGGTTCGGGGCGGTCGCCCGCCTCGAGCGCGGCGACCGCGCCGACGACGACGCGGCCTCCGCCCCGGTCGGCGTCGTCGACCTCTCGCCGCTGAGCCCGAGCGAGGGCGGTGGCTTCGTCGGGGTCGTCGGCGGCGTCTTCGTCGTCCGCGAGCCCGTCCCGGCGGGGCCCGCCGGCTCCGGCTCGGCCGACGGCCCGATCCCCGGGTCCTCGCCCTGGGCCGACTTCGGCCGGCTCCGGCTGGACCATGCGGCGGAGCGGGGGGAACGAGCCGATGTCTGAAGCGGATGCCGTTCCCGGGGGCGCGATCGACCCGGTCGTCGCACCCGTGCACCTCGCGGACGGCACGGGCGACGTCGCCGCACTCACGTTCGACGACGGCCCGGACCCCCGGACCACCCCTGCCCTGCTGGACTTCCTCGCCGAGCACGACCTGCAGGCCGTGTTCTGCGTCATCGGCGAGATGATCACCGCCCCGGGGGGCGCGGCGATCCTGCGACGGATCGTCGCGGAGGGGCACGTGCTCTGCAACCACGCCACGAGCTACGCCGACATGGGCTCGTGGCCGGCGGGCCGGGTGCGGGCCGACCTGGTGGAGAACCTCGCGATCATCCGCGACGCACTCGGCGACCCGATCGCGCCGGTGCCGTACTGGCGGGCACCGAACGGCAGCTGGGGCATCACGCGACAGGTCGCCGTCGAGCTCGGCATGCAGCCGCTCGCCGTCGTCAACACGATCGGCGACTGGGAGACGCAGGATGTCGCGACGCTCACGTCGAACCTGCGTGCGGCGATGAAGCCCGGGGAGATCGTGCTCGGGCACGACGGCGGCACCGGCGACCGTGGCGACCGGGCAGGCACCCTCGCAGCCGTGAAGACCGTCGTGGCCGAACGCCTCGCCGCCGGCTGGACCTTCGTCCTCCCGAAGGGCACGCCGGCCGTCGGCGCGCCCTTCGCATCCGGCGACGGCGGCTGAGCCCGCCCCGGTGCCGCCGAGCAACAGGCGGCCGACGTCAGCCCGCCGGCGGCGCCGTGCTCTCGCGCACGACGAGGTTCGTCGCGAGGTCCATGCGAGGGGTCGTCGTGGGCTGATCGCCGCTCAGGCGGATCGCGAGCCGCGCGGCCTCCTCGCCCATGCGTCGGAGCGGCTGGTGCACGGTCGTGAGCGGTGGGCTCACCCACGGCGCGAGGGTGATGTCGTCGTAGCCGACGATCGAGAGGTCGCGGGGCACCGACAAGCCGGCGTCGCGGGCCGCATCGATGGCGCCGAGGGCCTGCAGGTCGCTGCCGGCGAAGATCGCGGTCGGCCGGCGGTCGGCGGGCAGGGCGAGCAACTCCCGCGCACGATCTCGGCCCCCGCCCACCTCGAAGTTGCCGTAGCCGACCCAGGCGGGGTCGATCGCGAGGCCGGCGGAGTTCATCGCGCTGCGGTAGCCGTCGAGCCTGGCGAGCGAGCACATCATGTCCTCCGGCCCGGTGACGGCGGCGATGCGCCGGTGCCCGAGCTCGATCAGGTGACGCGTCGCGGCGAGGCCGCCCGACCAGTTCGCCGAGCCGACGCTCGGCACGTCGGGCGACGGATCGCCGGCGGGGTCGACGATGACGTAGGAGATGGCCCGTGCCCGCAGCCGTTCGCGGTATTCGGGCGAGAGCTCGGAGAAGACGAGCACGACGCCGACCGGGCGTCGCCGGATGACGCCCTCGATCCAGTCGGGAGCCGGTGCATGGCGATCACCGCTCACGGTCAGCACGACACTCAGGCCGTGCTCCTTCGCGACAGCCTCCACGCCGCCGATGAGTTCCATCGACCAGATCGGGTCGAGGCCGTGGAAGACGAGCTCGAGCAGTTCGGGGCGGGATTCGGAGCGTGCTGGGCCGCGGCGCACGTACCCGCGTTCGCGCAGCACCTGCTCGACGCGTTCTCGCGTCGCGTCCGAGACATCGGTGCGACCGTTCAGCACCTTCGAGATCGTCGAGAGGCTCGTGCCGGTCTCGTCGGCGATCTCGGCGAGGGTGACGCGCTCGCTTGCGGCATCCGTCTTCATCTTTCGAAGCCTAATCACGAAAGTTGCGGCGCGAAAGTCTTGCGCGCGCTGTTCCTGCGGTTTATGTTGTATCTGCCAACAAATCATCGATGACGCTGAAAGGCGGACCCTCCATGGCCAGCGCGCCCACCCGCGACGACAAGTTCTCATTCGGTCTCTGGACGGTCGGGTACAACGGCACCGACCCGTTCGGGGGCCCCACCCGCGAGCCCCTCGATGTCGTGCACGCCGTCGAGAAGCTCGCCGAGCTGGGCGCCTACGGACTCACGTTCCACGACGACGACCTCTTCGCGTTCGGGTCGAGCGACGCCGAGCGCCAGACGCAGATCGACCGGCTCAAGGGCGCACTCGCCGACACCGGTCTCATCGTTCCGATGGTGACGACCAACCTCTTCTCGGCCCCCGTCTTCAAGGACGGCGGCTTCACCGCCAACGACCGCGACGTGCGTCGCTACGCGCTCCGCAAGGTGTTCCGCCAGCTCGACCTCGGCGCCGAGCTCGGCGCCAGGACGTTCGTCATGTGGGGCGGCCGCGAGGGCGCCGAGTACGATTCGGCGAAGGACATCCGCCAGGCGCTCGAGCGCTACCGCGAGGCCGTCGACCTGCTCGGCGACTACGTCGTCGACCAGGGCTACGACATCCGCTTCGCGATCGAACCCAAGCCGAACGAACCCCGCGGCGACATCCTGCTGCCGACACTCGGCCACGCGATCGCCTTCATCGATTCACTCGCGCGTCCCGAGCTCGTGGGCCTCAACCCCGAGGTGGGCCACGAGCAGATGGCCGGCCTCAACTTCGCCGCCGGCATCGCCCAGGCCCTGTACCACGGCAAGCTCTTCCACATCGACCTCAACGGCCAGCGCGGCATCAAGTACGACCAGGACCTCGTGTTCGGCCACGGCGACCTGCACAACGCGTTCGCGCTCGTCGACCTGCTCGAGAACGGCGGCCCCGGCGGCGTCCCCGCCTACGAGGGTCCGCGCCACTTCGACTACAAGCCGAGCCGCACCGAAGACGAGAAGGGCGTGTGGGAGTCGGCCGCGGCGAACATGCGCACGTATCTCCTGCTGAAGGAGCGCGCCGCGGCATTCCGCGCCGACCCCGAGGTGCAGGAGGCGCTCGCGGCCGCGCGGGTCGACGAGCTGTCGGTGCCGACCCTGAACCCGGGCGAGAGCTACGCCGACTTCCTCGCCGACCGGTCGGCGTACGAGGACTTCGACGCGAACGTCTACCTGGGCGGCAAGGGCGGCGGTTTCGTGCGTCTGCAGCAACTCGCCACCGAGCACCTGCTCGGCGCGCGCTAGAGCTCGCGAGGCGAACGGTCATGCCACTCGTCCTCGGGGTCGACTCGTCGACCCAGTCGTGCAAGGTCGTCGTCGTCGACGCCGACACGGGCAGCGTCGTGCGCTCGGGTCGTGCCGCCCACCCCGACGGCACCTCCGTCGACCCCGAGGCCTGGTGGCTCGCGATGCAGGCCGCGATCGTCGAGGCCGGCGGCCTCGACGATGTCGCGGCCTGGTCGATCGGCGGGCAGCAGCACGGCCTCGTCGCCCTCGATGCGTCCGGCGAGGTCGTGCGCGACGCCCTGCTCTGGAACGACGTGCGCTCGGCCGGGGCCGCCGAGGACCTGATCGCCGAGTTCGGCGCCGCCCGCCTCGCGACGCGGTCCGGCCTCGTGCCGGTCGCCTCGTTCACGATCACGAAGCTGCGCTGGCTGCGCGATCACGAGCCGGCGAACGCGTCTCGGGTCGCCGCGGTCGCGCTGCCGCACGACTGGCTGACGTGGCGGCTGCGCGGCTTCGGTCCGGCTCGGACCTCGCCACGCGGCCCGGTGCTCGACGAGCTCGTCACCGACCGTTCGGATGCCTCGGGCACCGGCTACTGGAACCCCGCGACCGGCGCGTACGACCGCGAGCTGCTCATCGCGGCGCTCGGCCACGACGTGGTGCTCCCACGGGTGCTCGGGCCGTTCGGGTCGACGACCGATGCGTCGGGCCGCCGGGTCGGTGCCGGTGCCGGTGACAACGCCGGCGCAGCCCTCGGCCTCGGCGCAGAGCCCGGTGTTGCGATCGTCTCCATCGGCACGTCGGGCACGGTGTCCGCGATCAGCCGCGAGCCGATCTTCGATGCCTCGGGCACGGTGGCGGGCTTCGCCGACGCGACCGGCAACTTCCTGCCCCTCGTCGCGACCCTGAATGCGGCGCGCGTGCTCGACGTGACCGCGTCGCTGCTCGGCGTCTCGCACGAGGAGTTCGGGGGGCTCGCCCTCGAAGCGACGCCCGGCTCGGGCGGTCTCACCATGCTGCCGTACTTCGAGGGCGAGCGCACTCCGAACCTGCCCGACGCGACCGCGTCGCTCACCGGCATGACCCTCGCCTCGACGACTCGTCCGAACCTCGCGAGAGCCGCCGTCGAGGGCATGCTGGGCGGGCTCGGCGCCGGCCTCGATGCCCTGCGCGCCCTCGGCATCCCGCTCGAACGGGCCCTGCTCATCGGCGGCGGCGCGCAGTCGGAGGCCGTGCGGCGGATCGCTCCGGCCGTCCTCGGCCTTCCGGTCGAGGTGCCCGCTCCCGGCGAGTACGTCGCCCTCGGTGCCGCGCGCCAAGCCGTGCTCGCGCTCGAGGCTGCGGCCGTCGCGTAGTGGCACTCCCCCGACGTCAGCGCGACGCGAGCAGCCCCGCCAGCCAGCGACCGCTGTCCTTCACGATGCGCTGCTGCGTGTCGTAGTCGACGCGCACGATGCCGAACCGCTTCGAGTATCCGTAGCCCCATTCGAAGTTGTCGAGCAGCGACCAGACGAGGTACCCGCGCAGGTCGACCCCGCGATCCATGGCGCGCCGTGCCGCCGCGAAGTGCCGTTGCAGGTAGTCGACGCGCTCGGCGTCGTGCACGCGCGGCCCGTCTGGCCCGTCGGACACGACGTCGGCGAACGCCGCCCCGTTCTCGGTGATCATGAGCGGCAGCCCCGGGAACCGCTCGCCGAGCGACACCAGCAGGTCTTCGAGACCGTCGGGCGCGATGTTCCACCCCATGTCGGTGTACGGGCCGGCCTGGGGCAGGAACGCGACGTGCTCGCTGCCGGGCCACGGCGTGCCGCCGACGTCCTTGTGCCCGTCGTTGCGGCTGCGCTCACCCTCGCCGTCCCACATCGCGACGGTGACGGTCGAGTAGTAGTTGACGCCGAGCACGTCGAGCGGCTGGTGCACGAGCGCGAGGTCGCCGTCGCGCACGAACGACCAGTCGGTGACCCCGGCGGTGTCGGCGACGAGGTCGTCGTCGTACCGGCCGAGCAGCATCGGGCTCGTGAAGGCGCGGTTGGCGAGGGCGTCGATGCGACGGGTCGCCTCGGCGTCGCCGCCCCGGATCACGTGGAAGTTCAGGGTCACCGACACGTCGGGGTCGTTCGAGGCGCGACGCCGGATCTCGGGCACGGCGAGCCCGTGCGCGAGGTTCAGGTGGTGTACCGCGGCGAGCGCGGCGGCCCCGTCGGTGCGACCCGGCGCGTGGGCGCCCGACCCGTAGCCGAGGTAGGCCGAGCACCATGGCTCGTTGAGCGTGGTCCACGTGTGCACCCGGTCGCCGAGCGCCTCGACGGCGTGCCCCGCGTAGTCGGCGAAGCGCAGCGCGGTGTCGCGGTTCACCCAGCCTCCGGCGTCTTCGAGCTCCTGCGGCAGGTCCCAGTGGTAGAGCGTCGCGATGGGTCGGATGCCCCGGGCGAGCAGCCCGTCGACGAGGCGCGAGTAGAAGTCGACGCCGGCCGGGTTCGGCCGGTCGCCGGCGCCGGGCAGCAGGCGCGACCACGAGATCGAGAACCGGTACGCCTCGAGCCCGAGCGATGCCATGAGGTCGAGGTCGGCGTCGAGCCGGTGGTAGTGGTCGCATGCGACGTCGCCGGTGTCGCCGTTCCAGGTGCGGCCGGGGGTGCGGCTGAACGTGTCCCAGATCGACGGCGTGCGGCCGTCCTCGTCGGCGGCGCCCTCGATCTGGTACGACGCGGTCGCAGAACCGATCACGAACCCGCGCGGGAACTCGAGACGTCCGTGGTCACGGGGCGCTGCACTGGTCACGGCGCTCATCCTCGCACCTCTCGGAGCCGGCGACGATGCCGGCCGTCACGTTCCGTCAGCCGAGCGCGGCGATGCGCCACCCGGCGACGTGGGCGGCGCCGGGCTCGAGCACGACGAGGTCGACGCCCGAGTTGAAGGCGTCGGGCGGGCAGGTCATCGGCTCGACCGCGAGGCCGATGCGGTGCGTCGCGTCGGCACCGGGCGTGTCGGCGGTGTGCACCTGCACCCACGGGCAGTCGGCGCCCCACGCCATCTCGACGCCGGTGCCGCCCGGTGCCATGAGCACGACCCGGTACGGGGATGCCTCGGCGCCGGCGCCGATCGCCGCGTCGATCGCGCCACCCGGCGATGCCGCGAGCCCCGTGAACGCGTGGTCGATGAACGTCGGCCCGATGGCCCGCGGAGCACGGAAGTCGAAGCCCTGCACCTCGGCGGGCTCGACCGCGAGCGGGCTGAGGCGGTCGGGCGTCACCGTCAGCACCTCGGCGGCGGGCAGCTCGAGCGTCCAGTCGTCGACCCGTCCCGGTCCCGCGACGAGGTACGGGTGCGGGCCGGTGCCCCACGGCGCCGCGTCGGGCCCGAGGTTGCGGCCGGTGACGGTCTGGCCGAGGCCCGCCGCATCGACCCGGTACTCGACCTCCACCTCGACGCGGAACGGGTATCCCGCCTGCGGCTCGATGACCGCGGCGAGCACGACCCGATCGTGCTCGACGACGCGCGGCGCGAAGTCGAGCCAGGCGGCGAGTCCGTGCAGGGCCTGCCCGCGGGCGGGCTCGGTCAGCGGCAGCTGGAGCTCGTCGCCGGCGAACGCGTACCGCCCGTCGACGATGCGGTTCGGCCAGGGTGCGAGCGTCGCTCCCCGGTAGCCGGGCCGCACCTCGTCGGCGTCGAACGGCACGACGAGGTCGCGGCCGTCGAAGCGCAGCGTGCGCAGGCTCGCGCCGACGCTCGCGATCTCTGCGGCGTACCCGTGCGCGGCGATCCCGAACTGCCGCCCCGATCGGGGCACCGTCGTGGCCGCGAGCGCCGGCCGCGAGGCATCCGTCATCTCAGAGCCCCTGCGCCAGGCGGTAGTACGCCTGGTTCCAGCGCACCTGGTGGGCGAACCCCTCCCGCGTGGTCTGCTCGTCGATCACGAGCAGCTCGAGCTCGGCCATCTCGGCGAAGTCGCGGAAGGCCTCGATGCCGACCGCGTTCGACATGACGGTATGGTGCGCGGCGCCCGCGACGAGCCAGGCGCCGGCGCTCGTCGCGAAGTCGGGCGCGGGCTTCCACACGGCCCGGCCGACGGGGAGCTTCGGCAGCGCCTCGCGCGGGGCGACGTTCTCGACGACGTTGGCCGTGAGCCGGAAGCGGTCGCGCAGGTCGGTGAGGGCGACGACGACGGCGGGACCGGGGTCGGCGGTGAAGACGAGTCGCACGGGGTCGTCCTTGCCGCCGATGCCGAGCGGGTGCACCTCGAGCGTGGGCCGCGCGGTCGTGAGCGACGGCGAGACCTCGAGCATGTGCGCGCCGAGGATGAGTTCATCACCCGGCGTGAGGTCGTAGGTGTAGTCCTCCATGAGGCTCGCACCGCCCTGGAGACCTGCGCCCATGACGTTCGCGATGCGCACGAGCACTGCGGTCTTCCAGTCGCCCTCGGCGCCGAAGCCGTAGCCCTCGGCCATGAGGCGCTGCACCGCGAGGCCGGGAAGCTGCTTCAGCTCGCCGAGGTCCTCGAAGCTCGTCGTGAAGGCGCCGAAGCCGCCCTCCTCGAGGAACGAGCGCAGGCCCAGCTCGATGGCCGCTCCGTCGCGCAGCGACGCGTGGCGGTCACCGCCGCGGCGCAGTTCGGGCGCGACGTCGTAGAGCTCCTCGTACTCGGCGACGAGCGCGTCGACGTCGGCCTCGGTCGCCGCGGCGACCGCCGCGGCGAGCTCGTTGACGCCCCACGTGTTGACCTGCACGCCGAGCCGCAGCTCGGCCTCGGTCTTGTCGCCCTCGGTGACGGCGACGTAGCGCATGTTGTCGCCGAACCGGGCGAGCTTCAGGTCGCGGCTCGCGGCGAGGCCGGCGGCGGCGCGCTGCCACGTGCCCAGCTCGCGCTGCACGGCCGGGTCGGAGGCGTGCCCGACGATCGTCTTGCGCGGCACGCCGAGCCTCGTCTGGATGTACCCGAACTCGCGGTCGCCGTGCGCCGCCTGGTTGAGGTTCATGAAGTCGAAGTCGATGTCGGCCCACGGCAGTTCGACGTTCGCCTGCGTGTGCAGGTGGGCGAGCGGCTTGCGCAGGGCGTCGAGGCCGGCGATCCACATCTTGGCGGGGCTGAACGTGTGCATCCAGGCCACGAGCCCGATCACGCGATCGTCGGCGTTCGCCTCGAGCGCGGTGCGCTTGATCGCGGCCGAGTCGGTGAGCACGGGCTTCCAGACGACCCGCACCGGCACGTCGGACGCCTCGTCGAGCTGCGCGGCGATCGCGCGGGACTGCTCGGCGACCTGCGCGAGCGTCTCGGGCCCGTAGAGGTGCTGGCTGCCGGTGAGGAACCACACCTCGTAGCCGTCGAGCGAGGTGGAGAGCTTGGTGCGGGTCATGTCGTTCCTTCTGGCCTGGTCTGCCGGGGTCTGGTCCGCGGCGGGGCCCGGCCCGCCCCCCCCCGGCAGAGGTGGCGCGCCCCCGCCCCCCACCCCCCCACGTCAGTTTCGGCGCCCCGGCGTCGGGGGGCGGGGGGGGCCGGGGGGCGCGCGCCCC